>NZ_JBLHYX010000019.1:0-55314 GCF_047631075.1 Limimaricola cinnabarinus | reverse complement strand
CTACAACATCCCGCTGGCCGAGGTGGCCAACCCCGACGGTCTTCTGGCCGCCGACGGCAACGCCTACGCGCTGTCGCGCAGCTCGGGCAAGTTCAGCCTGAACCAGGCGGGGCAGGGCTCGGCCGGATCGCTGACCGCCGGGGCGCTGGAGAGCTCCAACGTCGAGGTGGCGCAGGAGCTCACCGACCTGATCCGCACCCAGCGGGCCTATTCCTCGAACGCCAAGATCGTCACAACCGTCGACGAGATGCTGCAGGAAACCACCAACCTCAAGCGCTGAGCCGGGCAGGCGGCAGCAGAATGCGCCGCGCCTCACTTCATAGGAGTGCAGAATGAGCATTACCGCCGCCTTCTCCGCCAGCCGCAGCGGCCTCGCCGCTGCCGAACGCTGGTCGGAAACGACCTCGAGCAACATCGCCAACGCGTCGAACCCGGGCTATTCGCGGCGCGGCGCGCCGATGACGACCCTGCCCGGCGGCGGCGTCGCGGTCACGGGCTATGCCCGGGCCGTCGACGACCGCCTCGAACAGGCGCACCGTCTGGAAATCTCGCGCGTGGCGGGCCGCGAGGTCGTCGCCGCCGCGCTCGAAAGCCATGCCAGCACCTTGGGCGACATCGATTCCTCGACCGGGTTGCACGGCCGCCTCGGCACGCTGCAAAGCGCGCTCGACGCCGTGGCCTCCGATCCGGCGCAGCCCGCGCTGCAGGAAAACGCCGTGCGCGCGGCGATCGCGATGGCCTCGACCCTGCGCGACGCTGCAGACAGCCTAGAGCGGGTCGAGACCAACGCCCGCGCAGGCGTGCGCGACGACGTGAGCCAGATCAACGCCCAGCTGGCCGAGATCGTCGAGGTCAACCGCAAGATCAGCGCCGAATACGGTCTCACCGAGCGCCGCGCCTCGCTACAGGACAGCCTTTCGGCCAAGCTCGACGGGCTGAGCGAGGTGCTCGACGTGCGCACCAGCTACGACGCTTCGGGCCGGATTTCGATCTTCACCACCGGCGGCGCGCCGCTGGTCGAGAACAACGCCGCGCACGAGCTGGTCTTCGACGGGCAGACAGATCGCCTGACCCTCGGCGGTGTCGACGTGACCCCCGGCGTCGCCGGAGCGCGCGGCTCCGAAGAGGGGCGGCTCGCCGGACGGCTGAGCCTGCTGACGGGCGATGTGCCGCGCATGCAGCTGCAGCTCGACGAGATGGCGCGCAGCCTCGTTCAGGGCTTCGAAGCGGCCGATGACAGCCTCGCCGCCGGGCAGGCGGGCCTGTTCACCGATCAAGGGGCGGCCTATTCGGCGGCGGGTCTCGAAGGGCTGGCCACGCGGATCGCCGTCAACGACGCCGTGCGCTCCGACGCAGGCGGCGGGGCATGGCGGCTGCGCGACGGCATGGGGGCCGTGGCCGAGGGGCCGGCCTCCGACGGGCGTCGCGTGAATGGCTATGTCACGATGCTCGGCGCGCGCACGGATTTCGACGCGGCGGCGGGTCTGGGGGAGGAGCGCAGCTTGGCCGAATTCACCGCCGGGCTGATCGCCGACCACCAGCAGATGCGCAACACCGCGCGCGATGACGCCGAATCGCTCTCGGCCGGGCGCGATGCAGTCGAGGCGGCCCGCGCCTCGGTGCAGGGCGTCAACATCGACGAGGAGTTGCAGCAGCTCATGCTCATCGAGCAGAGCTATGCCGCCAACGCCACCGTCATGAAGACTCTGGGCGAGATGATGGACACGCTGCTCGCGGCGGTCAGGTAAGGAGAGCGATGATGATTTCGATGACCCGCAGCCTCGGCAGCCTGCAAAGCACCATCGCCAGAAACCGCCAGATCGGCGAACTCGATCGCAAGCTCGGCGAGGCCGGGCAGGAGATGAGCACGAGCCGCAAGGCCGACGTCTATCGCGCCCTTGGCAACCGCTCGGCAGAGGCGCTGGCCCTGCGCTCCGAAACCCAGCGGATGGAAGGGTTCGTCCTGTCGAACGAACTGCTCTCCTACCGTCTCGACACCGGAGCGCAGGCGCTCGGCGAGATCCGCGACACGATCGGCGGCGTACAGGACCTCGCCGCGCAGACCGGGGCCAATGGGCTGACGCGGGGCAAGGAGTTGCAGGCCGCCGCGCGCGCCGCGATCGAGCAGCTTGTCGGTCAGGCCAACCGCACCGTGCAGGGCAGCGCGCTTTTCGGCGGCCTCGACAGTGGCAAGCTGCCGTTGCAGCCATGGGATCAGGCGAACCCGCGCAGCGGTCTCGCCCCGTCGGAGGTGATCGACGCGATCTATGGCGCGGGCCCGACCGACGCCGCCGACGCGGCGGCGATGGCCGACCAACTGGTCGCGGTGTTCTCGACCGGCGGGGCCGCGGCCGAAGGCTTCGAGCAGACCTTCTACAACGGCAGCCCGGCTTCCGAGCCGGGCCGTCTCTCGGCGCGGATCGACGTGGACGAGACGATCGATTACGGCGTGCAGGCCAATGATCCGGGAATGCGCGACACGCTGCGTGGCCTGGCGATGCTGGCTGCGGGCGACATTTCCGAGATCGAGGACCCCGCAGCGCGCAAGGCCTGGTTCGACGAGGCCTTCAATGCTCTGGGGACCGGCGCCGCAGGCATCCTGGCCGCCGAAAGCCGGATGGGGGCGCAGCACGCTCGCGTCGAGGAACTGCGCGCCTCGCAGGCGTTGCGGCTCGACCTCTACCGCAGCCAGACCAACGCCCTTGAAGGGGCCGATCCCTACGAGGCGGCGACCCGGCTGAACAAGCTGGAAACGCAGCTTGAAGCCACCTACGCCGTCACGGCCAAGCTCGCGCGGCTGTCTTTCCTGAACTACATGTGACCGTGCAACCATGCATAGATTGCTTAAATGCAACCTATGCATGGATTGTTCCGACTGTTCTTGTGGTCACGGCACCGCTCTCGCTAGGGTGACGATGGCACGATCTGGCGGGAGCAGAACATGGCAAGGCGGTTTTGCAGGGCGTGGCCCCTCCTGTGTCTGGCGCTCGGGCTGTCACCGGCACTGGCGCCGATGGCGCGGGCCGAGGTGCGGATCAAGGACATCGCCCAGTTCGAGGGTGTCCGCGAGAACCAGCTCGTGGGCTACGGCCTCGTGGTCGGCCTTAACGGCACCGGCGATTCCCTGCGTAACTCGCCCTTCACCGAACGCTCGATCGAGGGGATGCTGGAGCGACTTGGCGTCGGTAACCTGACCGACGAGCAGATGCGCACCCAGAACACCGCCGCCGTCATGGTCACCGCGATGCTGCCGCCATTCGCGCGGCGCGGCTCGACCATCGACGTGGTGGTCTCCTCTCTGGGCGACGCGTCGTCCCTGCGCGGCGGCACGCTGATCGTGACCCCGCTCACCGGGGCGGATGGCGAGGTCTATGCCGTAAGCCAAGGGCCGATCGCGGTGGCGGGCTACGCGGCGCAGGGGGCGAACGCCTCGATAGTCGAGGGCGTGCCGACGGTTGCGCGAATCGAGAACGGCGCCACGGTCGAGAACGAGATCGACTTTGACCTCTCGACGATGAATTCGATTCGCATCGCGCTGCGCACCCCCGATTTTACCACTGCCAAGCGGGTCGAGCAGGCGATCAACGCGCATCTGGGCGGCATCGCCACCACGCTCGATTCGGGCACCGTCGAAGTGCGCTCGGCCGCCAAGGTCGACATCCCCGGCATGCTGGCCGAGATCGAAGGGCTGCGCGTGCAGCCCGACGCCATCGCCAAGGTGGTGATCGACGCGCGCTCGGGCACCATCGTGATCGGCTCGGAAGTGCGCATCGCCGAGGTCGCGGTGAGCCAGGGCGGCCTCACGGTCATCGTCAAGGAAGAGATCGAGGTGAGCCAGCCCGAGCCGATCTCGATCGGCAACACGGTGGTGGTGCCGCAGACGGAGGTGACGGTCGAGGAGCAGGAGGCGCAGTTCTCGATCCTCGAAGGCGATGTCAGCCTGCAGCGCCTCGTCGACGGGCTCAACGCCATCGGCGTTACGGCCAGCCAGACCATTTCGATCCTGCAGGCCATCAAGGCCGCGGGCGCGCTTCACGCTGATCTGGAGATCATCTGATGGAGATCACACCCGGCCCCCTTTCGATCAGGCAGCTCGCCAAGGCGCGCGCGCCCGATCCCGAGACCATGGCCACCGCCCGCAAGTTCGAGGAGATGTTCCTCGCCCAGACCGTCGATGAGATGCTGAAAAGCGTCGACACCGGCAGCTTCGGCGGCGGTCATGCCGAGGAAACCTGGCGCAGCTTTCTCGCGCGCGCCTTCGCCGAGCAGATCTCGGATCAGGGCAGCACCGGCATCGCCCAGAGCGTGGCACGCGCGATCGGTGCCTATGGCGACGGTGGAACGGAGAACGCATCATGAGCGAACAGACCATCATTGAGGCGCGCGCCGACATCGCCGCGCTGACCGACCTGCTCGAAGCCGAGATCGCCGACGTCAGGGCAGGCGAGCTTTCGGCCGTCGCGGAGCGGGTTGAGGCGAAGACCGCTCTCGTGGCGCGTCTCGACCGGGCGGGGCCGGTGATCGAGGCGGCGCTCGGCGCGGGGGGTGACGCCTCCGCGACGTTGCGCGAAGACCTCGCGGCGCTGGCGGCCCTGATTTCCCGCGATGCGGCGATGCTGGGCCGGATGCGCGAGACGACGGCAGGCGTCGCCCGAGATCTGGAGCGGCTGCGCGCCCGGCACGGGCTCGGCGGTCTCTATGGTGCCGACGGAAACCGTAGCGCCGGGGACACACTCTCCCGCGCCCCCATGGATAAGTCCGTATAGCGCCACAAACGCGCCCCAATTCATGGATTTAACCATAGTCATACCGCGGCGGTCATGCCGACTTCGTCAGAAAGACGATCGAACAGTAAGAACGCTGGAGAACTACAATGTCTTCGATCCTCACCAACAATTCCGCAATGAACGCGCTGTCGACTCTGCGCAACATCAACTCCAACCTCTCCAACACTCAAGACCGCATATCTTCGGGCCTGAAAGTGTCCTCGGGCAAGGATAACGCCGCCTATTTCTCGATCTCTGAGACGATGAAAGGCGATAGCGGTATGACGAAGGCCGTTAACGAAGGCCTGACCCTGACGAAGAACGTGGTTTCCACGGGTCGTCTCGGCGCCGAGACCATTTCAGACCTTGCGACTGAATTCGTCGAGCGCGTCGCATTTGCGCAGGGCGAGGGTGTAGACCGCGCCGAAGTGCAAAAGGAACTCGAAGCGCTGACCAAGCGTATGGATGGTATCATCGCGCAATCCACCTTCAACGGTTCGTCGATGTTCTACGATGCCGCTGATGCAACGCAAGCGACCGAAATCACGGCGGTAACGGGTGTGACCCGGGATGGTGCAGGAGCCTTTCAAGCTCCTACCACGATGACCTTCGGCAAAGTGGACATGAAGGCTATCGCCACGCAATTGAAGACAGTTAACGTTGAGACTTCGACAGATTTGGCGGCCGATCTGCAGACCGCTGAGGCAGAATTGGGCAAGTCAATCGATGCGGCGACCACGCTGGGCGTGTCGGAAAAGACCATCGAAACGCAGCAGGATTTCCTGACCTCGCTTTCGGACAAGCTCGACAGCGGTATTGGCTCCATGGTCGATGCCGACATGGAAGAAGAGGCGGCTCGTCTGCAGTCCTTGCAGGTCCAGCAGCAGCTCTCGACTCAGGCACTCTCGATCGCCAACCAGGCGCCGCAGAACATCCTGAGCCTGTTCCGTTAAGGCCTGACGCGGCTCGCCCTATGGGGCGGGCCGCACCCCCGCCGGGCCGGCGCCCGGTTCCCCCCTGACAATTTCCGACCGGCTGACGCGTCTGCGCGATCCTCGGGTTGCGCCTGCGTCCGCCTCCACCGTTCCCGCCAGAAGAGCGGGGCCCTGAGCGAGAGCAGAACGCATGAGCATCGCCGCCTATAAAACCACCATCCGCGAAAGCGAAACCCCCCGCCAGATCGAACGCCGCATCCTGAGCCGGGTCACTGGGCAACTCGCCGCGCGCGCCGACGCCTATGACCGTGCCGAGAGCAAGCTTGATCGCTCGACACTCCTGGCCGACGGGCTGCGCGACGATCTCGCGACCAATCAGAAATTCTGGAACGAACTGAAGTTCGACCTGTCGCAGCCCAAGAACGCGCTGCCCACCGATCTGCGCGCCGGGCTCATTTCCCTCGCCATGTGGGTCGATCGCCAGACCAGCAGCGTGATGGGCGGCAATGCCGGTGTCCGCGCGCTCGTCGACATCAACCGCTCGATCGTCGCGGGCCTCGCGGGGCAGGGCTCGGTCGCCGCCGCTGAGGTGGCCTGACATGGCGCTCAAACTCACCCTCAAGCCCGACGAACGGATCGTCGTGAACGGCTGCATGATGCGCAACTCGTCGCGACGCCATGTGCTGACCATCGAAAGCCAGGCTGACGTGGTGCGCGGCCACGACCTTCTGGACCCGGAGGCCCGCGTGACCCCGGTGACGCGTGTCTATTACCTGATCCAGACCGCCCTGATCCAGAGGGCCGTCCGCGAGGATCTGCTGCCGTTGATACAGAGTCAACTAGCCGACCTTGCGATGGTCTTCGGCAATCCCAGCCTCGGTCATGTCTTCGAGGCGGCCAACTTCGTGTCCATGGGAGATTACTACAAGGCGCTCAGAGCGCTGCGCCCGGTGATCGCGCATGAGGCCGAGCTGTTCGAGCGGATCGCGACCCGCGCGCAGTCCGACCTCGCGGCGATCGAGCCGGAGATCGCGGCGCAGCCGCCCCACAGCCACCCCGAGCGGAGGGCGCAAGGGTGATCAGCCTTTCGGGTCTCAACACCCGGACGAGCCTGCAGCTGGTGGACGCCACGCGCGACCGCCAGCTCGAGCAGATTCGCAACAGCGCTCAGGACAAGCGCGCCATCGCCGCCTTCGAGGCGCGGATCGGCGACGTCGAGACCGTCGATCAGCTGATGGAGGACCGCGAGCTCTATGTCTTCGTGATGAAGGCCTTCGATCTCGAGGACCAGATCTTTGGCAAGGCCCTGATCAAGAAGCTGCTCAAGAGCGATGCGGACGATCCCGCGTCACTGGTCAACCGCCTGACCGATTCCCGGTTCAAGGAGATGCACACGCAGCTCGGCTTCAAGGACGAAGGCACGCGAAACTCGCTGACAGACTCCGCGGCGTGGCGCAAGGTGATGGTCAATAAGTACGTCGAACAGCGGTTCGAAAGCGCGCAAGCCGATCAGAACGAGAAGGTCGGCACCGTGCTCGAATTCCGGCGCAAGGCCGAAACCGTCAAGAACTGGTTCGATGTTCTGAAGGACCCGGAAATGACCGAGTTCATGCGCACCTCGCTGGGCGTGCCCTCGAGCGTTTCGGGCCTCGACATCGACAAGCAGGTCGAGCTGTTCAAGGCCAAGTTCGATATCACCAAGCTTCAAGACCCCGCCGAGCTTGAAAAGCTCGAGCGCAAATATGTTGCGATCTCGGATGCCCAAGCCGGGGTGAACAGCGCCTCGAACGTGGCGCTGACGCTGATGAACGCGGCCGTGAGCGCCGGGGCGGGGGGGCAGTTCACGCCGATCACCCTCGACATCAGCGCCGTGACCTCGTTCCGCCGCAGCTCCTACTGACGCGGTGGCCGAAGGCGCGAACCGCGCCTTCGGAGCCATCCGTCAATCGAGAATTTCTTCATCCTCGTCGCCCGCGGTCGGCAGGTCGATCGCGCCGTCGTCGGCAAGCTGGCGCGTGTAATCGACGATCATCGTCTGGGCGGCGCGCGCGTCGCGTCCCCGGACCGGGCCCATCGTGTTCATCTCATCGAGCAGCATGTCGCGCGCGCGTGCCGTCAGCGCGTCGAGGAAATGCGCGCGCATCTCCTTGCTGGCACCGCGCAGCGCCAGCGGCAACGTGTTGCCGGTCAGGCCGCGCATCACCCGCGCGAGGCTCTGCGCGTCGAGGCGGATCAGGTCCTCGAAGGTGAACATCCTTGCCATGATGCCATCGAGCGCGCCGGGCTTGCGCACGTCGATCGCGGTCTGGAGCCCCTCGAACACATCGCGGTCGAGCTTGTTGAACAGATCCGCCATGCGCTGCTCCATCTCGACGGCGCTCGACTGGCCGCCGGCCGAGAGCATGTCGGTCTGCAGCGTCTCCTCGATCTGCGCCATCATCTTGGGCGGCACCGCCTCCATGCGGATCATCCGCTCGACCACCTCTCGCATCGCCTCCTCGCCCAGGAGCGGCAGCACCTTGGCGGCGACCTCGGTGTCCACATTCGACAGGATCGCGGCGGCGGTCTGCTCGTGCTCGCCCTTGAGATAGGCGGCGATGACGTTTTCGTTCATCGCCGAGAACTTGGCCCAGAGGTCGCGCTCTTTCATCGGGCCGCGGATGTCGCGCAGGATCGCCTCGACCTGCTCCTCGGGCAGGAAGGCGCGCAGCATTGCCTCGGCCGAAGCGAGCGAGCCGACCACGCCGCCGCCGCTGTCGACGCCTTCCGAGAACTCGGCCAGCACCATCTCGACCAACTCGGCCTGCACCACGCCGAGGCGGGCCACCGCGCGGGTGATCTTGGCGATGTCCTCGGGTGCCAGCTTGCGCATCAGCTCGGAGCCGCGCTCCTCGCCCAGGCACAAAAACAGGATCGCCGCCTTTTCGGGGCCGCGCAGGCGGCGCAGCGGCGGGGTGGGGGGCGTCGCCGCTGCGCGCACGGGGTTCTGCTCGGGATTGCGCGCGGGCGCGGGGGTCATCGCATTCATCGTCATCCTCCGGCCAAGGGCACGTAGCTTTCCATCAAGCTGCCCGCCAGCATGTACCAGCCGTCGATCAGCACGAAAAAGATCACCTTGAACGGCAAGGAGATCAACACGGGCGGCAGCATCATCATGCCGGCGCTCATCAGGATCGAGGCGACGATCAGGTCGATCGCCACGAAGGGAAGATAGATCAGGAAGCCGATCGAGAAGGCCCGGCGCAGCTCCGAGATCATGAAGGCCGGGATCAGCGAACGCCAGCCCGCCTCCCGGGCGGTCTCGGGGACGGGCTCGGGCTCGCTGCCGTCGGCGCGCGCGGCGAGGCCCTGGAACAGTTCGAGATCGCGCGGCCGGGTGTTGGCGAACATGAAGTCCTTGAACGGATCGCCGATCCGCATGATCGCCTGTTCCTCGGTGATGGCGTTGTCCATCAAGGGCTGCAGCCCGTTCTCCCAAGCCTGTTCGAACACGGGCTGCATCACGAAGAAGGTCATGAACAGCGCCATCGACGACAGCACCATGTTGGGCGGCGTCTGGTTCAGACCGAGCGCCGAACGCAGGATCGAGAACACGATCACGAAGCGTGTGAAGCTGGTCATGATCATCAGCAGGCCCGGCGCGATCGACAACACCGTCATCAACGCCACGAACTGGATGATCCGCCCCGACAGGCTGGCGCGCTCATCCGAGCCCGGTGCTGCGTCCGAGAATACCTCGCCCAGCGCGCCGAGCACGCCCGCGCCATCCTGCGCCATGGCGGGCAGGGCAGGCAGGGCGATCAGCGCGAGGGCCGCGATCGCTATCTGATGGGGGGGGCGGGGCATCGGTGCCGTCAGTTCTCCGACACGTAGTCCTTGACGATCTCGGTGAGCGAGACGCCGATCCGCGCGTCGCCCAGCTTCACGAGATCGCCGCGCGCCACGAGTCGGTCGTTGATGACGACCTCCACCGGTTCGCCGATCCGCTTGTCGAGTTCGATCACCGAGCCGCGTCCGAACTTCAGAAGCTGAGAGATCGGCAGCCGCGCATGGCCCAGCACGATCTGCACGTCGAGCCCGACATTGAGCATCGCCTCGATGTTGCGCCCGCCCTTGGGGGCCTCGGCCTCGGGCGCGTCGTCGAACAGGGCGGCGGCGTCGTCCTCGATCTCGGGGAACTCGGCGCCGGTGGTCTTGGTGGGGGTGTCCGTCACGTGCGGTCCTCCGATGCGGGGGTGGGGCGGGCATGGGCCCGCAGGGTGCTCAGAATCTCGTCGCAGATCGCGGCAAAGCTGTAGTCGAGACGCCCACCCTCCCATGCGACGCGGATGTCGCCGGGGGCGAGGGTGGGATCGGCGGTGATGGCGGTGCGCGCGGCGAGGCCACGGCTCTCGACCAGATCCGTGACATCGCGGTGCAGCGCCTGCGCGCCCTCTGGCAAGGCGATTTCGAGCCGTGCCGCACCGAGGCCGAGCCGCAGGCCGCGCCGAATCTGCGACAGCGCGCGCGCATGGGCGCGGTCCTCGATGATCTCGGGCAGCACCTTCTCGGCGGTGGTGGCGGCATAGCCGAGGATCTGGTGTTCGAGCGCCGCTCGATGCTCGGCTTGCGCGGCCATCACCATGTCGAGCCGCTGCGCGATCCGCTCGAGCGCGGCGGAGCGGGCGGCCTCCTCGGCGGCCCGCGCCTCGGCCTCCGCCTCGGCCCGGCCCTCGGCGCGCCCCTGCTCGATCGCCTCGGCGCGGGCCTCGGCCACGGCGGCGCGCAGGTCGTCATCGCTGTGACGGACCTGTTCCACCCGCGCGACGGCGCGACGCTCCTCGGCGATCTCGCGGTCGAAATCCCTGTCGAACAGCACCATCTCAGGCCTCCTCGGCCAGCCAGCCCTGCACGACCTTCAGCGAGGCCTCGGGCTCGTTCTCGACCATCTCTCCGACCGAGACGAGGCTGCGCATGCCGATCTTGCCGTCGACCGAAGCGAGCGAGATCATCTCGTCGCCGTCATAGGTCGCCATCTGCTGCTCGTAGGGAAGCACCGCCTGCTGTGCCGGACCGCGGGCGCCGGGCGCACCGGAGGCATCGCTCATGCCGGGCAGGGCTTGCGGCTGTGTGCCGTCATGGCCGAGCTGGCCGGCCCCGGCCTCGGCCCCCGCGAGCGCCAGTCCGGGCGCGGCCTCGGGCAGCACCCGGCGCAGCATCGGCCGCAGGCCGAAGGCCAGAACCGCCGCCACCAGCGCGAGGGCGAAGGTGCCACGCAGGATCGCGCCGAAGTTCTGCGCGATGGTCTGGCCCAGGGACAGGCCGATCGGCGCGCCGACATCCATCGAGTAATCCATGAAGCGCAGGCTGTCGACGGAAACGAGATCGCCGCGCGCCTCGTCATAGCCCACCGCCGAGCGCACCAGCTGTTCGAGCCGCTGCAGCTCTTCCGCGCTGCGCTCCTCGTAGATCGTCTCGCCATTGTCGGCGACGTTGTAGATGCCGTTGACCAGCACCGCGACCGAGATCCGCTCCACCGCGCCGGGCTCGCGCACGGTCTCGCTCTGGGTCGAGCCGATCTCGTAGTTGACGATTTCATCGGTGCGGTTGGAGGTCGAGGCGGATTGTTCGCCATTGACGTCGCCGCCCAGCTCAGGGGGCAGGTTGTTGCCCACGCCCACCTCTTGCTGCGTGCCGGCGCGGTCCTGGCTTTCTTCCTGCCGGGTCTCGGTCGAGCGCACCACCTGCTGATCGGGGTTGAAGCTTTGCTCGCGGATCACCTGCCGCTCTGTCGAGAGGTCGACATTGACCTGCACCCGCGCGTTGCCCGCGCCGACGCGCGCCGTGAGCATTTCGGTGATCGAGCGCTGCATCCGCTCCTGCATCGAGGCGCCCGCCGCCTGCACGCCCGCGTCGCCCTCGGTCTCCTCCGACAGGATCGTCTCGCCGCTTGCCGACAGCACGGTGACACGCGACGGCGCGAGGTCCGGCACGGCCGAGGCCACGAGCGCGCGGATCGCGAGGCCTTGGCGGCGCGAAATCGACGAGGTGGCGCGGCCGCGCACGATGACCGAGGCCGAGGGCTCGGGCCGGGTGCGCGAAAATGCCTCGCGCTCGGGCAGCACGAGGTGGACGCGGGCCGCGTCGATGCCGTCGATGGTCTGGATCGAGCGGGCAAGTTCACCTTCGAGCGCGCGAAGACGGCTGACCTGCTGCATGAAGCTGTTCATGCCGAGACCCGATGACTGGTCGAAGATTTCCCAGCCCGCGCCGCCTTCGCCCGGAAGCCCCTGTTCGGCCAGCGACATCCGCGCGCGGGCCACATCGTCCTGCGGCACGCTGACGATGGTGCCGCCGCCGGACAGCTCCACCGGGACCCCGTCCTGTTCGAGCGCTGCGACGACGCGTCCGGCGGTGGCCAGGGACAGGTCGGAATAGAGCGGCGCGAAGTTCGGCGCGAGGACGAGGTTCAGCCCCACCAGAAGCGCCGTGATCAGCCCCAGACCGGTGGCCCCGAGCGCGATCAGGCGAGGACGGCCCAAGGCCGCGAGATTTTCGATGATGGATTGCACGCAAGGCCTCGCCGCTACGGGTCTTTGTCGTGAAACTATCTGCAATACGGGTCATGGAACAAGTATAGTCATGGATAAGTTCTTGCCTGTTCGGCCCAAACAACACATATTGTCCATGTTCCGACGATCCAGCGGGAACCAGAATGACAGATGTGAATGCGAAGACGATCGGCAAGCAGAGCGGAGCCCGACCGGGTCGGCTGCGGCTGATCCTGCTCGTGCTGCTCTCCGTGCTCGCGCTGGGTGGCGGTCTCGTCGCGGCGGTGGGCCCGGCGCGGATCATGGAACTTGCCGGGTTGGGCGGGGGCGATGAGGCCGGAGCGCCCGACGATGCCGAGGCGGGGGAAGTCGACGCGGCGTCCAAGGACGCGCCTTCGCCGCTCGCCACCGACCCGTCGCGCATGGCGATGCCCTTCGAGGAGATCATCGTCAACATCACCGCGACCACGGCTTCGGGCCGCCAGACCAGCCGGTTTCTCAAGCTCGACCTCGCGCTGATCTACGATCAGGCTACCCCCGACGCCGCCCGGCTGCAGGAGCGGCAGGTCTACATGCGCGACAGCTTTCAGGATTACCTGCGCACCTTGGACGAGCGTGACCTGCGCGGCAGCCTCGGGCTGGCGGATCTCAAATCCGAGCTGCTGCGCCGCGCCCGAGCCGTGTCCGGCGGTGAGGCCCCGCGCGAGATCCTCGTCTCCGACATGATCATCCAGTAGGAATGACCGCCATGAACCAGCGCACGCTCAGAGAGCCCGAGGGCGGCCTGTCGGACGGCAGCATCGAGGAGCAGATCATCCAGATGGCCTCGCTCAGCTACGAGCGGCTGCCGCTTCTGGAAGCCATCTTTGACCGCTACGCGCTGGCCTTGGGCAGCGCGTTCAAGAGCTTTGCGGCGATGCCGACCGAAGCGACGCTGACGGCCTTCGATTACCTGCCCTGCGCGCCTGCCCTCGAAGCCATCGGTGGCCCGGCCCTGACGGCGGTGGTGCGGGCCGAGCCTTGGGACGGGCGCATCGGGGTGGCGATCTCACCCGATCTTCTGTTCTCGGTACTCGAAATCATGCTCGGCGGGCGCGGTGGCGGCGGTCACACTTGGAAGCCGCGCAGCTTTACCGCGATCGAGCGGCGATTCGGCCAACGCCTCGCAGAAATGGTGCTGGGCGAACTCGAGGCCGCTTTCGAGACGGTGGGCGGCGTGAAGCTTAAAGTCGATCACCTCGAAAACAGCCCCACCAACGCGGTTCTGGCCCCGCCCAACGCGCCGGCGGTGCGGATCACCTTGAAAGTGAGCCTCGAGGACCGCGGCGGCACCTTGGATTTCGTGATCCCCGACAGCACGCTGGAAACGGTGCGTCCGATGCTCTCGCAGAACTTTCCGGGCGGCGAACTGGGCGGCGACAATGGCTGGCGCGAGGCCTTGGGCCGCTCGATCGAGGGCTCGGAGGCGCGGATCACCGCCGTGCTGCACGAGGTGCGTGTCGGCCTGCGCACGGTTCTGGACTGGGCGCCCGGCGATGTCATTGACCTCGGGGTCGACATGGATCACGAGGCGACCGTATCGTGCAACGGTCGACCGATGTTCCGCGCCGCGATGGGGCGGCGCAAGAACGGGGCGGTGGCGCTGCGCGTGACCGACGATCTGGGCGATCAAGGAAAGGAGCGCGACGGTGAGCTTGCTGATTGACGCGATGATCCTGGCGATGCTGGCCGGTGTCTTGGGCTATGCCTGGATGGTGGACCGCCGGGTGCGGCTCCTGATGGAGACCCTGCGCGAGCTGCAGCCGATGATCACCGCCTATGCGGCGGCGGTCGACAAATCCGAGGAATCGGTGCGCGATCTGGGCAGCGTGGCGCGCAGCCTGAACGATCCGCCCGTGAAGGCCCCGCTCGCCGCCAGCCGCGACGCGGCCGCGCCCGCGGCCCGTGGCGACAAGCCCGCGACCCGCGGCGGCGACAAGGTCGCCCGCGCGGCCCGCGCCCGCGCGCAGGCTGCCGGGGTCACCCGCGTCACCGGCAAGACCGAGCTGGTGCAGGGCTTTTTCGACAGCGTGCGAGAGCGCGACCAGTGAACGCACCGCGCCCCTTCCAGATCGTGATCGGCGCCTTGGCGCTGGCCGGTGTCGCCAAAGCGTCGTTGCTAGTCGGCGATCTCGGCGCGCCGCGCCCCGACATCCCCACGCGTCCTGGCCTCTTCGTGAGCGCCGCGAACGCCGCGGCGGGCGATCCCGAACCCGAGCCCGCTACCGCGGCGGTGGCCCCCGCGATCCCCGAAAGCTGCGCCGCCCCCGAGGAGGTGCTCTCGGCCATCGCCACCGAACGCGGGCTCTTGGACGATCAGCGCGCCGCGCTCGACGAGCGCGCCTCCGAAATCGCGCTGGCCGAGGAGACGCTGTCGATCGAGATGGCGCGGCTGTCGGAGCTGCGCGGCGAACTCGAAGGGTTGATGACCAAGATCGACGAGGCCCGCGAGGCCGACGTGGCGCGCCTCGTGGCGCTCTATGTCAACATGAAGCCGCGCGACGCCGCGACGATCATGAACGATCTCGACATCGAAGTCGCGGTGACGGTGCTCGGCGCGATGCCCGAGCGCGACGCCGCGCCGGTTCTGGCCGCGATGAACGTGGTGCGCGCGCAGGCGATCTCGATGATCATCCTCGAACGTTCCAAGCTGCCGGGCGACCAGCGGCTCAACGGCATCCGGCTCCAGTAAGCTCCCCGGTCCTTCGGCCTTTCGGGCCTCAGTCTTCCTCGCGCAGCGCCGACCCTTCGGGCGGGGCGCGGCGGATGCGGCGCTTGAGATCCATGATGTAGCCGATGATCTCGGCCACCGCCTGCCAATGCTCGGCCGGGATCGCCTCGTCGACCTCGACCGCCGCGTGCAGCGCGCGGGCCAGCGGCTTGTTCTCGACGATGGTGACGTCGTTCTCGCGCGCGATGCGGCGGATCTGGGCCGCGATGAGATCGGCCCCCTTGGCGACGCAGACCGGCGCGGGATCGAGGCTGGGCGTGTAGCGCAGCGCCACCGCGTAGTGCGTCGGGTTGGTGAGCACCACGGTCGCCTGTGGCACCGCAGTGGCGATGCGCTGCTGCGCGCGCTTGCGCCGGATCTGGGCGCGCTTGCCCTTGATGTGCGGGTCGCCTTCGCTGTCCTTGTGCTCGTCGCGGATCTCCTTGAGGCTCATCCGCTGCTTGCGGATGTAGTCCATCCGCTTCCAGATGATGTCGATCAGCGCCACCACGGCGAGAAAGGCCGTCGCCCCTATGAGGATGCGCACCACGGCCCCGCGCGCATGCGGCAGAAGCGTTTCGGGCGCAAAGCCCGGCGTCTCCCAGATGTCCATCACCGAGGAGCGCACCGCCAGCAGGGCGATCACCGTGACCACCCCCACCTTGGCGATGTTCTTTCCGAACTCGACGAAGGCGTCGGCCGAGAACATCTTCTTGAAGCCCGATCCGGGGTTGAGCTTGGACAGCTTGGGCTTGATCCGCTCGAGCGCCACCACGGTCTGGCCCTGGATCAGCACCCCGAACAGTGCCGCGAGCACCATCACCAGCACGACGGGAGCCAGCGTCGTCAGCACGGTGCCGACGAGGTCCTGCGCCAGCCCGCTGATGTCGCGCAGCCCGGTGGTGCCCGAGCCGATCTCGATGCTGCCCGCGGAGCCGAGCAGCCCCGACAGATCGCCCGCGAGCCGGGGCAGCAGGCCCGGCAGAAGGTAGAGCGAGATGACGAGCAGCGCGAAGGCGCTCATCATGTTGCCGGTTTCCTTGGAGGAGGGGACATCGCCCTTTTCGCGCGCCTTGCGCAGCTTGGCTTCGGTCGGCTCCTCGGTCTTGCTGCTCTTGTCTTCGTCGGACACCGCGCCCTCCTTAGAAGCTGAAGCCCGCGAGCCAGTCGGCCAGCGCCTGCATGGTTCCCGATAGCATGGCCGGCCCCGCCGCGACGAGGCCCAGCAGACCGGTCGCGATCAGGATCGGCGCGGCGACGAAGAACACCGGCAGGCTCGGCATCGCGCGGTTTGCCAGCCCCATCCCGAGATTGAGCACCAGCGACAGCACGTAGAAGGGGGCCGCGAGAGAGACCCCGAGATAAAAGCTCTGCGCCACCGCACGCACCATCTGCTGCGCCAGATCGCCGAGCATCAGCCGGCCGGGCGGAAACAATTCGTAGCTGTCAATCAGCGCGCGGATCATCAGATGGTGCAGCTCGGTCGCGAAGATCAGCGCCACGCCCGCCATCAAGAGCACCCCGGCGATCAGCGTCGATCCCTCGAAGCTGCCGGAGCCGGGGGCGAAGGCGTTGGACAGGCCCGCCACCATGCCGATCTGATAGCCCGCGAATTGCAGTGCCGAGAACAGGATGCGCGCCGTGGTGCCGATCCAGATCCCGATGGTGATCTCGATCGCGAACATCGACAATAGCACCACGGGCGCGGTCTCGGCCTGTCCGCCGGTCGGCACCAGCGGCGCCACCGCCGCGCTGAGCGCGAGGCCGAACAAGAGCCGGTGCCGGGGCGGGATGGTCTGTTCGCCGAAGCCCGGCAGAAACATCAGCGCCGCGCCCAGCCGCGCGAAGACGAGGCCCGCGGCCAGCACCTGCGACACGAGGAACTCGGCGAGGTCCAAGCCCTAGCCGCCGATGGTGGCGACGGTGCGCAGCGCGGCCTTCCGGTGCACGTCGTTATGCGAGATCACCTGCGTCATCGGGCTGACGCGCTCGAGCATGGAGCGTACGAAGGAACGGACCTCGGGGCTGACCATCAGCGCGGGCCATTCGTCCTGCTGGGCAAAACGCTGGATCTCCTTGCGCGCCTCGAGCACGAACTCCTGCACCCGCTGCGGCGACATCAGGAAATTGCGCTCCTCGCCATTCATCCGCACCGCGCCGTTGAACTCGGTCTCCCACGAGGACGACATGGTGATCACCGGCACGAAGCCCGACGGATCGGTCAGCGCGTGGCAGATCTGGTTCGACAGGCGGCGGCGCACATGTTCGGTGATCAGCGTCACCGACGAGGTGGTGCGCCCGGCCTCGGCGATCGCCTCGACGATCAGTGGCAGGTTGCGGATCGAGATCCGCTCGAGGAGCAGCGCCTGCAGCACGTGCTGCACGAGGATCGTCGGGCTGGTGCCCGAGATTTCGCCGGCAAGCTTCTGATAGGGGCGCGGCAGCCCTTCGATCAGCTCCTGCACCGCGCCATAGGTCAGAAGCTCAGGCATGTGCTGCTTGATGATCTCGGTCAGATGCGTGGTGATGACGCTTTCGGGGTCGACCACGGTGCAGCCCGCGGCCTCGGCCTCGTCGGCGAGGGCCTGATCGACCCAGACCACCTCGAGCCCGAAGGTCGGGTCCTTGGTGCGCTGGCCCGGAAGCTCGATCCCGGCCTCGGCGGGGTTGATCACCATCATGCCGGTGGCGCGGATCTCGGAGGTGGCGGCGGCCACGCCCTGCACGGTGATGGCATAGCTGTCGGAGGCCAGCGACGGGTCGTCCTTGATCCGCACCGAAGGCAGCACGAAGCCGAAGTCACGCGCGAAGAGATGGCGCAGGCTCTTGATCTTGCCGGGCAGGGCGGCGTCGGGCCGGTTGATCAGCGGCACCAGCGCGCCGCCCAGGTCAAGCCGCAGGTCGTCGAGCTTGAGCGTCTGCTGAACGTCGTCCTCGGGGTCCTTGGTGGCGGCCTGCGCGCTTTCCACCGCCTGCACCGCCTCGCGTTCGAGCCGGGCCTTGGCCTCGCGATCCATGACATATCCCAAGCCCGCCATCATCGCCGCGAGGATCGCGAAGACGGGCAGGGGAAAGCCCGGCAGCAGGCCGATGCCGCACAGAAGCCCCGCCGCCATGTAGAGCGCCTTGGGAAACTTGCCGAGCTGGGCCAGCACCGCCTCGTTGGCCGCGCCCTCGGTGCCGCCCTTGGTGACGATGAGACCGGCGGCGAGAGAGACGATGAGCGCGGGGATCTGGCTCACCAGACCGTCGCCGATGGTCAGGGTGGTATAGACGTTGGCTGCCTCGCCGATCGGCAGCCCGTGCTGGACCACGCCGATCAGGATGCCGCCGACGATGTTGATCATGGTGATGATCAGGCCCGCCACGGCGTCGCCGCGCACGAATTTCGACGCGCCGTCCATCGCCCCGAAGAAACCGCTCTCGTCTTCGAGCTCCTTGCGGCGTTTCTTGGCCACGTCCTCGTCGATCAGCCCCGCGCCGAGATCGGCGTCGATCGCCATCTGCTTGCCCGGCATCGCGTCGAGCGAGAACCGCGCCGCCACTTCGGCGATCCGGGTCGAGCCCTTGGAGATGACGATGAAGTTGATCACCACGAGGATCGCGAAGATCACGATGCCGATCACGAAGCTGCCCGCGACGATGAAGCGTGAAAACCCTTCGATCACGCCGCCCGCAGCACCGGGCCCGGTATGGCCCTGGCTCAGGATCAGCCGGGTCGAGGCGACGTTGAGCGACAGGCGCAGCATGGTCACGACGAGGAGCAGCGTCGGAAAGCTGTTGAAATCGAGCGGGCGCGGGATCCACAGCGCCACCATCAGGATCAGCGCCGAGAGCGCCAGCGACACCGCAAGACCGAGGTCGAGCAGTACCGAGGGCAGCGGCACGAAGAGCACGGCGAGAACCGCCGTGACGCCGAGCGCGAAGCCCACGTCACGGTTGGCAAGACCCATGGTGACGAACGCCGATGGGCCTTTGGGCTTGGGAGCGGGGGTCGGGCTCATGCGCGCCTCACGAGGAAGGGGTGGCGATGGACATCACCGGTCTGAGCGGCGCGTCGCTGTAGATGCCGAAGCGCGCGCCGCCGCCTTGCGCGCCGCCTGCCGACCAACCCCGCCGCATCGACCCTGCGCCCGGTTGGCGGGGGGCGGGCGCCAGCACCGGTGCGCCGGACGCGCCGGGCGCGGCGATGTCGCGAAACCCCGCGATCCGCTCGTTGGCGATCTCGACGTTGCGACGCAGCGCCGCGAGATAGACCCCTTGGGCCTCTGGCGTGCGCGAATGATAGGCGCCTGCCGCAGCTGTCCAGTCGCCGAACTCCTCGAACAATCCGCGCAGGAAACGCGCGGCGTATTCGACGTTCTGCGCCGGATCGAAGCCCTGACCCGCATCGGCAAAGGCGTCCGGATGCCAACGCAGGTTGATCTGCATGCAGCCCACATCAATGCTTTCGATCCCGGCTGCGCGCCGCTCGGCAATCCAGCCCAGCGCCGCGTCGCGGCTGTCGAACAGCCGGCCTTCTCCGGCCGCGTTGACCGCCCATGGCCAGATCGTGAGATGGCCGCCGCGCGTCACCCCCGCCTCCTGAATGCCGATCGCCAGAAGCAGGTTGCCGGGAATGCGGTGGCGCAGCTGCGCGCGCAGGATCTCGGCCACGCAGACGCCGCGTTCGAGCGGTGCGCCGCGCGCATCGGCCCCCGCGACGGCGCTCGACGCCGCGAGCGATCCGCTGCCGCGATAGAAATCGCCCCAGCCGGCAAGGCCGGGCCGGGGCACCAGCGCCGCGACGAGCGAGAGGGCCAGCGCGAGGTGTTTCATGCGCCGCCGCTCGCGATCAGGTCGAACACCCGGTCCGACAGCCGCGTCAACGTCGCGTAGATGAAGGGGGTGGCGGCAAGCAGGCCGAGAAAGATCGCCGCGATCTTGGGCACGAAGGTCAGCGTCATTTCCTGAACCTGCGTCAGCGCCTGAAAAAAGGCGATGACGAGGCCGACGCCCAGCGCCAGCGCGAGGATCGGGCCCGAGCCGATCAGCACGGTGAGGATCGTGTCCGACAGGATGTCGTAGGTGTCGCTCTCGTTCATCGTCGCCCCCGCGTCCCCGTCGGCGCCGCGATCAGATCGGCATCCGCATGATTTCCTGATACGCCTCGATGACCTTGTCGCGCATCGAGACCATCATCTTCACGGTGCTCTCCAGCTCCAGGGTCGCTTCGACGACGCGCTGGGTGCCGACCTCGCCGGTCAAGCCCTTCTGCGCGACCGCCTCGGCCTCCCGGATGGTCTGGACCGTGTTCGTGGTGGCGTCGCGCAGCATGTCGGAAAAGCTCTCGCTCTTGCCGGTCGCGTCCGCCGCGCCGGCCAGACCCGACAGCTCCTGCGAGGAGCGGTAGGCGCCGCGGACGTTGGAAGTAGAGAGGATCGACGAAAACTCGGTCATCGGTCAGCCTTATCTGAGAAGGTCGAGCATCTGGGTGCGCATGTCGCGCCCCGCCTCGAACATGTTCATGTTCGCCTCGTAGCTGCGCGACGCCTCGCGCATGTTGCTCATTTCGAGGATCGGGTTCACGTTGGGCATCTTGACCATGCCCTTGGCGTCCGCCGCCGGATGCGCGGGGTCGTGCACCAGCGCGAAGGGGCTCTTGTCGCGGCCGATCTCTTCGACCTTGACCATGGAGGCGCCCATCTCGCGATCGACCAGCTCCTCGAAGGCAAGGGTCTTGCGGCGATAGGCGTCGGCGCCCGGCGTATTGCCGGTCGAGTCGGCGTTGGCGACGTTCTCGGACACGACCTTGAGGCGTTCGCCCTGCGCCCGCATGCCGCTGGCGGCGATGGCGCTGATCGAGGAAAGCGGGTCCATGGCGGTCTCCTATGCGCTCAGCGCTGGCCGGTGACGGAAAGGGTGAGCAGATCGTGGCCTTTGCGGTAGAGCTGCGCCGCGAGGCGGTAGCTTTCGCTGACCTCGGCGGCCTTCACGGTCTGCTGTTCGAGCACGACGGTGTTGCCGTCGATCGAACGCTCCCACGCGGCGGCGTCGGTCATCACCCGCGGTCCGCCATGGCCGCCGCTGCCGGTGGCGATATGCCGGGCGTTGGTTGTGGTCATGCCCGATTGCGTGCCCGCCAGCACCGAATCGAACCCCGCCACCTCCTTGGCTAGAAAGTCGGGCGTGTTGGCGTTGGCGACGTTCTCGGAGATCACCTTCTGCCGCGCCGCGAGCCAATCGAGGCGTTTCGAGGCAAGAGCAAAGAAGGACATGCTATCGAGCATTTGCGTTTCCTTTCCAGTCGAGCATGGATAGCATGTATAAATCGGCATGACTACCGGGGTGAGTTCCATGCAAACCGCATTTTCGGACCTGACGTCGCAACTGCGCAACGCTCCGGAGGCACGCGTCACCGGCGAGGTGCGCGCGGTGCTGGGCCTGTCGCTCACGGTAAGCGGGCTGGAGCGCGCGGTCGGCATCGGCGGGCGCTGCACGGTGCATGGCGCGCGCGGCCCGGTGCTGGGCGAGGTGGTGGGCGTCGATGCGCGCGGCACGCATCTTCTGCCCTTCGGCTCATGGGCCGGGGTGGTGGTGGGCGACAAGGTCGAGAGCAGCCCGCGCGGCGATCTCGTGCGCCCCGATGCGGGCTGGATCGGCCGCGTGGTCAACGCGCTGGGCGATCCGCTCGACGGGCGCGGGCCGCTGATGGAGGGCGACGCGCCGCGCATGGTGCGCGCCGGCCCCCCCGCCGCCTTCGCGCGGCGCCGGGTCGGTGCGCGGCTCGACACCGGCATCAAGACGCTCGACGTCTTCGTGCCACTGTGCCGGGGCCAGCGCATGGGCGTTTTCGCGGGCTCGGGCGTCGGCAAATCGACCCTGATGGCGATGCTGGCGCGCGGCGCGCAGGCCGACGTGATCGTCGTCGGCCTCGTCGGCGAGCGCGGCCGCGAGGTGCAGGATTTCATCCAGGAGGATCTCGGCGCGCAGGGCATGGCGCGCTCGGTCATGATTGTCTCCACCGGCGACGAACCGCCGCTCATGCGCCGTCAGGCGGCCTGGACCGCCACGGCGGTAGCCGAGCATTTCCGCGATCAGGGCCTGCAGGTGCTGCTGCTTCTGGACAGCGTCACCCGTTTCGCCATGGCGCAGCGCGAGATCGGCCTCGCGGCGGGCGAGCCGCCGACCGCCAAGGGCTACCCGCCCACGGTCTTCGCCGAGCTGCCGCAGCTTCTCGAACGCTCGGGCCCCGGCGCCGAGGGGCAGGGCGACATCACCGGGCTCTACACGGTTCTGGTCGATGGCGACGACATGAACGAACCGGTGGCCGACGCGGTGCGCGGCGTGCTCGACGGTCATGTCGTGCTCGACCGCGCCATCGCCGAGCAGGGCCGCTTTCCGGCCGTCAACATTCAGAAAAGCATTTCGCGGATGCTGCCCGCCTGCCATTCGCCCGCCGAATACGCGGTGCTGCAGGCGGCAAGGCGCAGCCTCGCGCGGCATGCCGACATGGAGGAGCTGATCCGCATCGGCGCCTACAAGGCCGGCTCGGACGAAGAGGTCGATGCCGCGATCCGCTTCGCCGGTCCCGCCGACAGCTTCCTGAGCCAGCGCAAGGGCGAGGCGATGATCGCCGACGAGAGCTTTGCCGAGATCTACCGTATGCTGAGCGAGGCGGGGATCAACGTGGCGCTGCCCAAGTCGCCCGCCCCGCTCAGGCGCGTGGGGCAGACACCCGCCTGAGGGGGCTTTCGCCGCCGCGCATGGGGGGCTAGACGGGTCCGCTCGAACCGGCCCGGCGGGGCCGCTCTTTGCGGAGACATCTCATGACCCCTACGGCCTGCGGCATCGATTTCGGCACCTCCAACTCCACCATGGGTCTCGGTGCGGCGCGCGGCGCGGCGCTGATCGCGCTCGAAGGCGAGGAAACGACCCTTCCCAGCGCCGTGTTCTGGGAAGTGGACGACCCCGCTCCGATCTTCGGGCGCGCCGCGATTTCGGCCTATGCGTCGGGCGAGGAGGGGCGGCTGCTGCGTGGGTTGAAAAGCACGCTGGGCTCGTCGCTCATCACCGAGCGCACCGCCATCGGCCGCCGCTCGGTGAGCTTCGTGGAGATCTTGGGCCATTACTTCGGCCACCTGCGCGCCCGGCTCGATGCCGTGGCGCCGGGGGTGGAGCGAGCCGTGCTGGGCCGCCCCGTGCATTTCGTCGATGACGACGCGGAGGGGGACCGCGCCGCGCAAGGCGCGCTCGAAGAAATCGCGCGGGGGGCCGGGTTCACCGAAATCGGCTTTCAATACGAGCCCATCGCGGCGGCGCTGCATTACGAGAGCGGTATTTCTGCCGAAGAGCTGGTGCTGATCGTCGATATCGGCGGCGGCACCTCGGACTTCTCGGTGGTGCGTGTCGGCCCCGAACGCGTCACGCGCGCAGACCGCGCCGGTGACATCCTCGCCAATGACGGCATCCGCGTCGGCGGCACCGATCTCGACCGATTGCTGAGCCTTGCCGCCGCGATGCCGCATCTGGGGCTCGGGAGCCCGATCCGCGGCGGCAAGGGCGACATGCCGCGCCACTACTACGTCGATTTCGCCACGTGGCACCGCATCAACCGCCTTTATGCCGCGCGGGCGCTGTCGGACCTCAAGGCGCTCTTGCGGGAAGCCGACGCGCCCGAGCGGGTGGGCCGCATGGTCCGCGCGGTCGAGGATCGGCGCGGTCACGCGTTGGCGATGGCGGTCGAGGGGGTGAAGGTGGCGCTATCGGACGATGAGGCCACGCGGCTCGAACTCAAACCGCTGGTCGGCGGGCCGAACCCCGTCGTGACGCGCGAGCTGTTCGAGGAGGCGGTGGCAGCACCCTTGGAGCGGATCGGCGCGCGGATCGGGACGGTTCTGGCGCAGGCCGGGATCGGCCCCGATGCGATCGGCACGGTGTTCATGACCGGCGGGTCGTCGCGCCTGCCCGCGCTGCGCACGCTGGTGGCCGCGCATCTGCCGGCGGCGCGGATCGCCACGGGCGACATGCTCGGCTCGGTCGGCACCGGCCTTGCGCTGGAGGCCGGTCGGCGCTTCGCCTGAAAGCCGCTTCACCCTCCAAATACTCAGATCCGCCCGGTCGGCTCGCCGCCAAGCGAAAGGCCCGGGCGATCCACCCGGGCCTTTGCCTGTCTGCCTGACATGCGGTTCAGAGCGGCCGCTTGATCCATCTCGAGATCACGCCGACGATGCCTTCGCGGAACAGCAGCACGCCGAGCACGAAGATCACGCCTTGGATCACTGTGACCCATGCCCCCATCGAGGCGAGGTAGTTCTGCATGGTCACCACGATGGTCGCACCGAGGAGCGGGCCGAACACCGTGCCGACCCCACCCAGAAGCGTCATCAGCACCACTTCGCCCGACATCGACCAATGCACATCCGTGAGCGAGGCGAGCTGGAACACCTGGCTCTTGGTGGCACCCGCGAGCCCCGCGAAGGCGGCCGAGAGCACGAAGACCATGAGCTTGTAGCGGTTGACCCGGTAGCCCAGCGAGATCGCGCGCGGCTCGTTCTCGCGGATCGCCTTGAGGACCTGCCCGAAGGGCGAATGCACGATGCGGTAGAGAAACAGGATGCCGCCGAAGGTCACGGCGAGCACGAGGTAGTAGAGTGCCTCGTTGCTGTCGACCGGGAAGATCCCGAAGAGCGAGCCGCGCGGCACCGACTGGATGCCATCCTCGCCGCCGGTGAAGTCGGCCTGCAGCGCAAAGAAGTAGAACATCTGCGCGAAGGCCAGCGTGACCATGGCAAAGTAGATCCCCTGCCGCCGGATCGCGAGCGAGCCGATCAGCAGCCCCAGCAGCGCGGCGGCCAGCGTGCCGACGAGGATCGAAGTCTCGGGCGTCCAGCCCCAGACCTTGGAGGCATGCGCCGCGACGTAGGAGGCCCCGCCGAAATAGGCCGCATGGCCGAAGGACAGGAGCCCGCCGAAGCCCAGAAGCAGGTTGAAGGCGGCGGCAAAGAGCGCGAAGCACATCACCTTCATCGCGAAGACCGGGTAGACCAGCAGCGGCAGCACCGCGAGCAGCACAAAGAGCACGGCAAAGATCGCCATGTGCAGCTTGGGCATCCCGGCGGTGGCCGGACGCCGTTCGTTCGGGGCGGGTTGGATGTCGCTCACGCTCATCAGTTGTTCCTCCCGAACAGGCCTTCGGGCTTGATCATCAGCACGATGGCCATGATCACGAAGATGACGACGGCCGAACCGGCGGGATAGAACACCTTGGTCAGCCCCTCGATCACGCCAAGGCCGAAGCCGGTGACGATCGCCCCCATGATCGAGCCCATGCCGCCGATCACGACGACCGCGAAGACCACGATGATCAGGTCGGCGCCCATGTTCGGGTTGACCGAGTAGATCGGCGCCGCGAGCACGCCCGCAAAGCCCGCAAGAGCCACGCCGAAGCCGTAGGTCAGCATGATCATCAGCGGCACGTTGATGCCGAAGGCCCCCACGAGGGTCGGGTTCTCGGTTGCCGCGCGCAGATACGCGCCGAGCCGGGTCTTCTCGATCACGAACCACGTGCCGAAGCAGACGATGACCGAGGCCACCACGACCCAGCCGCGATAGTTTGGCAGGAACATGAAGCCGAGGTTCTGACCGCCCGAAAGCTGGTCGGGGATGGAGTAGGGCAGGCCCGAGATGCCATAATAATTGCGAAACAGCCCTTGGATGATCAACGCCACGCCGAAGGTCAGCAACAGGCCGTAGAGGTGGTCGAGGTGATACAGCCGCCGCAGCGCCAGCTTTTCGAGGATGATGCCAGTCGCGCCCACGATCACGGGGACGAGGATCAGCGCCCACCAGTAGTTGATGCCCAGATATTCGAGCAGCATCCATGCGACGAAGGCGCCGAGCATGTACTGCGCGCCATGGCTGAAATTGATGATGTTGAGGAGGCCGAAGATCACCGCGAGGCCGAGGGACAGGACGGCGTAGAACGAGCCGTTGATCAGCCCGAGCAGCAACTGCCCCATCAGAACCTGCGGCGGAATGCCTAGGAGGTCGAACATGCCTGTCCCGTTCTTGTCAGTTGGCCCCCGAAGGGGCGGGGGTGGGCGCGCCGCGACAGGCGCGCCCGATCAGGATCAGCTTTCGTTGACGAAGGCGCAGCCCGAACCTTCCATCAGCAGGAAGGCTTCCTCACCGGGGATGGTCGAGACGAGGTTGTAGAGATCCCACTCGCCAGTCGACTCGTCGGGCGTCTTGACCTCGTAGAGGTGCATGTCGTGGATCACCCGGCCATCCTCGCGCACGTAACCCTTGCCGAAGAGCGGATCGTCGAACTCGTTGGCCTTCATCCACTCGGCGACCACGTCGCCATCGGTCGAGCCGGTGGCCTCGACGCCTGCGAGATAATGCATGGTGCCCGAATAGACCCCGGCGTGAACCATGGTGGGCTTGGAGCCGAACTCCTCTTCGAAGCGGGCCGACCATTCGCGGGTCTGGTCATCGTGATCCCAATAGAACGCCTCGGTCAGCACGAGGCCCTGCGCGGTCTCGGCACCCAGCGCATGGACGTCGGTGATGAACATCAGCAATGCCGCGAGCGACTGACCCGACTGGGTGACGCCGAACTCGGCTGCCTGCTTGATGGCGTTGACCGTATCGCCGCCGGCATTGGCAAGGCCGATCACGTCGGCGCCAGAGGCCTGCGCCTGCAGCAGAAAGGACGAAAAGTCGGTCGCCGGGAAGGGGTGGCGCACCGAGCCGACGACCTCGCCGCCCGATTCCTCGACGATCTTCATCGTCTCTTCCTCGAGCGAGTGGCCGAAGGCGTAGTCGGCAGTCAGGAAGAACCACTTCTTGTCGCCGCGCTCGGTCACGGCACCGCCGGTGCCCTTGGCAAGTGCGGCGGTGTCGTAGGTCCAATGGATCGTGGTCGGCTGGCACTGCTCGCCGGTCAGGGCGGTCGAGCCCGCGCCGCTGTCGATCAGGATCTTGTTGGCCTGCGCGGTGATGTCGGCTACGGCGAGCGCGGTCGAGGAGGTCGGCACGTCGAGGATCGCGTCGACGCCATCCTGATCATACCATTGGCGCGCGATGTTCGACGCGATGTCGGGCTTGTTCTGGTGGTCGGCCGAGATCACCTCGACGTCGAGCCCCTTGGACTCCGCATCGAAATCGGCGACTGCCATGCGCGCCGCGACGACCGAGCCTTCGCCGGAAAGGTCGGCGTAGACGCCCGAGCGGTCGTTCAGCACGCCGAGCGTCACCTCGATGTTGTCTTGCGCCATCGCGGGCAGGCCGAAGGACGCGAGCGTAAGAGCACCAATTACAGTTTTTTTCATGTTTTCCTCCCAGTAGGCGGCGCTTTTCATGCGCCTTGCAAAGCTTTCAGACGCCCAGATAGGCGTGCAGCTTGTCGATGTTGGCGTCGAGTTCGGCGTTGGGGATCATGTCCACCACGCGGCCCTGATCGACGACGTAATGGCGATCGGCGACCGAGGCCGCGAAGCGGAAGTTCTGTTCCACCAGCACGATGGTGAAGCCCTCCTGCTTGAGCTGCCGGATCGTCGCGCCGATCTGCTGGACGATCACCGGGGCGAGGCCCTCGGTCGGCTCATCGAGCAGCAGAAGCTTGGCACCGGTGCGCAGGATGCGGGCGATGGCGAGCATCTGCTGCTCGCCGCCCGACAGCTTGGTGCCCTGGCTGCGCTTGCGCTCCAGAAGGTTCGGGAACAACTCGTAGATCCGCTCGACCGAGAGACCGCCATCGGCGATCTTGGGCGGCAGCATCAGGTTTTCCTCGACATTGAGCGAGGAGAAGATGCCGCGCTCCTCGGGGCACAGCGCGATGCCGAGCTTGGCGATGTGGCGCGGCTCGAGCTTGATCGTCTCGGTGCCGCGCATCGTGACCGAGCCGCTGCGCTTGGACAGGATGCCCATCACGGCAAGCAGCGTCGAGGTCTTGCCCGCGCCGTTGCGGCCCAGAAGCGTGACAACCTCGCCCTCGCGCACCTCGAAGTCGATGCCGTGCAGCACGTGGCTTTCGCCGTACCAGCCCTGAAGGCCCTCGACCTTGAGGAGCGCCGCGCCGGTGGCGGCGGGGCGGTGGGTCATCGTGGCGGCGTCAGTCATGTCCGGCTCCGATATAGGCGTCGATCACGTCGGGGGATTTCGACACGGCGGCGTAATCGCCCTCGGCAAGGATTTCGCCACGGGCCAAAACCGTAATCTTGTCAGAGAGATCCGCGACGACCTTGAGATTGTGCTCGACCATCAGGATGGTGCGGTTCGCGGCGATCCGCTTGATCAGCTGCGAAGTGCGTTCCACGTCCTCCTGACCCATGCCGGCCATCGGTTCGTCGAGCAGAAGCATCTGCGGATCGAGGGCCAGCGTCGTGGCGATCTCAAGGGCGCGCTTGCGGCCATAGGACAGCTCGCCCGCGCGATTGTCGGTGAACTCCGAAAGGCCCACTGCGTCGATATGCTCGCGCGCCTCGTCGTCGAACTGGGTCAATCCGCGCTCCGAGCGCCAGAAGTCGTAGCTGTCGCCACGCTTGCGCTGCAGCGCCACGCGCACGTTCTGCAGGACGCTGAGATCGGGAAACACCGCCGAGATCTGGAAGCTGCGGACCATGCCCAGCCGGGCGATGTCGGCGGGGGCCATCTTGGTGATGTCGCGCCCGTCATAGGTGATCGTGCCGCGCGTCGGCTGCAGGAACTTGGTCAGCAGGTTGAAGCAGGTGGTCTTGCCCGCGCCGTTGGGCCCGATCAGCGCATGGATCGAGCCGCGTTCGACGGTGAGATCGACCTTGTTGACGGCGACGAAGCCCTTGAATTCCTTGGTCAGCCCTTCGGCCTTCAGAACGGCGTCCATCAACGACCGCCCCGCGGTCGCGGCACGGCGAACGTGATCATCGTCACGGCCTTCCTCCCAGTATCCTCCCGCCTCCGTTTCTCCCCGGGCGGTTTGAATGAAGGCTAGGCAGCGGGCGGGGCGGCTGTCAACTGCGGGCTCGCGGATCGTGCCGCAGACGCGAGGTCAAGGCCATCTTGCGTGGAATTTCGGCAGGCAATGCCAAGAGTCCGGGCGATTTTTCCGATGCCGCACTGCATCGGGGCGTTGCGAGGCGAGGCTCTGGCGTGTCATGACGTCGCGCAATGGAACGCCCACGAGGGAGGGAAGGATGCGCGCGCTTGCGGCGGTCGTCACCGCCATATCGGCCCTGAACCGGATCATAGGCCACGTCTTCTCCTGGCTCGCGCTGGGGATCGTCGTGGTCTGCTTTACCGTGGTGGTGCAGCGCTACGTCTTCGCCGTCAGCTATGTCTGGATGCAGGACCTCTACATCTGGCTCAACGGCGCGATGTTCACCGCCGTGGCCGGGTTCGCGCTCTTGCGCGACGACCATGTGCGCGTCGACATCTTCTACCGTCCCGCTTCGATCCCGCGAAAGGCGCTGATCGACCTGATCGGCGTGGCGGTGTTCCTGCTGCCCTTCTGCGTGATCGTCTATCTCTACGCGATGCCCTTCGTGCAGCGCAGCTGGGGCTATCAGGAGGGGTCGGCCAATGTCGGCGGCATGCCGGGGCTGTTCATCCTCAAGAGCTTCATCATCGCCTTCGCGGTGCTGGTCGGGCTTCAGGGCCTCGCCATGGCGGGCCGGGCGATCCTGACGCTGGCGGGGCGCGACGGGATGCTGCCCGAACGCCTGCGCTACACCCTCAAAGCCGATCACCTGACCGAGGCAGCCGAATAACATGGACCTGACACTCATCGGAGAGATCCTGTCGGGTCTCATGTTCTTCGGCATCATCGGCTTTCTGATGCTGGGCTTTCCCGTGGCCTTCACGCTGGCGGGCGTGTCGTTGCTGTTCGGGCTTGCAGGCTGGGCGATCGGTGTGTTCGACCCGTCGAATTTCGGCAGCCTGCCGAGCCGTTACATCGGCTTCATGACCAGCGAGGTGCTGGTCGCGGTGCCGTTGTTCATCTTCATGGGGGTGATGCTGGAGCGGTCGCGCATCGCCGAGCAGCTCCTGCTCACCATGTCCAAGCTCTTTGGCAACCTGCGCGGCGGCCTCGGCCTATCGGTGGTGATCGTCGGCGCCATGCTCGCGGCCTCGACCGGCGTGGTCGGCGCCACGGTGGTCACCATGGGCCTCATCTCGCTGCCCGCGATGCTGCGCGCGGGCTATGACCCCAAGCTCGCCACCGGCGTGATCTGCTCTTCGGGCACGCTGGGCCAGATCATTCCGCCCTCGACGGTGCTGATCTTCATGGGCGACATGCTGTCGGGCATCAACTCGCAGGTGCAGATGGAGAAGGGCAATTTCGCGCCCACCCCGGTTTCGGTCGGCGATCTCTTCGCTGGCGCGCTGCTGCCGGGGGTGATGCTGGTGGGGCTCTATTCTCTGTGGATCATCTTCAAGGCGATCACCGATCCCGAAAGCTGCCCCGCGACGCCGGTGCCGCTCTCGGAAAAGCGCGGATTGTTCAAGGAGGTGCTGGTCGCGCTGCTGCCGCCGCTCCTGCTGATCATGGCGGTGCTCGGCTCGATTCTGGGCGGCGTGGCGACACCGACCGAAGCCGCTTCTGTCGGCGCGGTGGGCGCGATCCTCCTTGCGGCGCTGCGCTGGCGCCTGTCCTTCCGGGTGCTGCACGAAACCGTCGTGGCCACGGCGACCATCACCTCCATGGTGTTCGTGATCCTGTTCGGGGCCTCGGTCTTCTCGATCGTGTTCCGGCTGATGGGCGGCGACAACCTCGTGCACGAGTTCCTGTCGAACCTTCCGGGCGGGGCCTATGCGGCGGTCATCGTCGTGATGGCGATCATGTTCGTGCTGGGCTTCATCCTCGACACCTTCGAGATCATCTTCATCGTGATCCCGATCACGGCGCCAATACTGCTGGCGCTCGACATCGATCCGATCTGGCTCGGCGTGCTGGTGGGGATGAACCTGCAGACCTCGTTCCTGACGCCGCCCTTCGGCTTCGCGCTGTTCTACCTTCGCGGCGTGGCCCCCGACAGCCTGCCGACCTCGGCGATCTATCGCGGCATCATCCCCTTCGTGGTGCTGCAATTGATCGGCATCGCGCTGCTCTTCGCCTTTCCGGGCATCGTGACCTGGCTGCCGACGGTGCTGTAACAAGCGCAAAGCCGATCAGACGGAACGAAAAAGCCCGGATCTTTCGATCCGGGCTTTCTCTTTTTCCCACGGGGTCGGGATCACATCTCGAAATACTGCTCGCGCGCGCGGATGAAGTTGGCGTCGGCGGTCTGCGCCTTGGTGCGCAGCAGCTTCAGAGACTCGATAAAGCTCTCGGTGGTGCGCTTGGTCAGGTCGTCGCCGCTGTCGCGCAGTTCGCCCAGAACCTCCTTCGATGCCTCGGCCGCGGCCTCGAGAACCTCTTCGGGGAACTGGCGCACCTGCACGCCATGCTCGTTCACCAGCGTGTTCAGCGCGCGCGGATCGTTGGCAGCGAAGTCCGAGGCGACCATGTCGTACTCGGCCTGCGACACGTCGCGGATGATCGCCTGCAGGTCCTCGGGCAGCTCGGAGTACTTGGCCTTGTCGACCACCAACTCGGTGGCGAGGCCCGGCTCCACGAAGGAAGGGAAGTAGTAGTTCTTGGCGACCTGATGGAAGCCCAGCGCGAGGTCGTTGTAGGGGCCGACGAACTCGGCCGCATCAAGCGTGCCCGACTGCAACGCCTGAAAGATCTCGCCCGCGGACATGTTGGTCGCTGTAACGCCGAGCTTTTCCCACACGCGGCCGCCAAGGCCCGGAGTGCGGAAGCGCAGGCCGCTGAGGCTGTCGAGACCGGTGACCTCATCGCGGAACCAGCCGCCGGCCTGCGTGCCGGTGTTGCCCGACAGGAAGCCTTGCACGCCGAACTGGTCATAGACCTCGTCCCAGAGCTCCTGACCGCCCATGTGGCGCATCCAGCCCGCCAGCTCGGTCGAGGTCATGCCGTAGGGCACGCCGGTGAAGAAGTTCAGCGCCGAGGACTTGTTCTGCCAGTAATAGGCGGCCGAATGCGACATCTCGGCGGTGCCGTCGATCACCGCGTCGAGCGATTGCAGCGGCGGCACAAGCTCGCCCGCCGAATAGACCTGGATCGTCAGCCGGCCGCCCGAGGCGGCGGTGATCCGGTCGGCGAGACGCTGCGCGCCCACGCCGAGACCCGGAAAGTTCTTGGGCCAGGTGGTGACCATGCGCCAGGTGATGTTGCCCTGCGCGACGGCCGGTGCGGCCAATGCGGCCGCGCCTGCGCCGAGACCGGCCTTGGTGATGAACGAACGACGATCCACGCGTCTCTCCCTGTTCTGTCTTCTGTCTTGCGTCCCGCACCCCTCCCGGAAGCGGGCCCTCGGGCGAGATAAATCCATGCGTGGGGGGCTTGTCCAGCCTCTCGCGCGTGTCACGCATCGGCGGCGGCCTGCCGGAAAGCGCCGAGGCTGTTGACGGCAAAGGGCAAATGGATTCATGTCCGCCCGAGCGCAGGAGAGAACGGATGACGAACCCAGACAGCCAGCTGCCCGCCGCTCCGCCGCGCATCTCAATCGAGATCGACGCCGTGGCGCGGCTCGGATTTGCCAGCGCGCAGGCGCGCACGGCGGTGATCCGGTCGCTGGCGCTCGAACATGCGGGTGCTGCGGCGATCGCGGGGGCGGAGCTGCATCTTTGGTCAGAACCGGCAGTGGCCCGGCCCCGGCATTGGGCGATCGATCGCCTCGCGCCGGGCGAGCGGCTGGAGATCGCCGATCTCGCGGTCGTGCTCGATCCCGCGCGCCTCGCTACCTTGGAGACGTCGGAGCCCGCGATGCTGCGGCTGGAGCTGCGGCAGGGCGGACGGGTGCTGGCCCGCGCCGAGCGCGCTGTTACGCTTCTGACGCGCGAGGAATGGGGGGGCTTGGGCGAGATGGCGCATCTGCTGCCCGCCTTCGTGCGTCCCGACGCCGCCGTAACATCGGGGCTGACCGAGGCGGCGGCGGCGCTTCTGAACCAAGCGGGGCAGGGCGCGCCCGACGGCTACCGCTCGGGCGATGCGGGCCGGGCCTGGATGCAGGCGGCGGCGATCTGGTCGGCGGCATCGGGCTGGGGTCTGCGCGGTGCCGTGGCGGGGGGCGGCGTGGCGGCGCGGGGACAGGTGCTGCGCGCGCCGCACCGCATCCGCGCCGAACGTCTGGCGACCCCGCTCGACGCGGCCCTGTTGCTGGCGGCAGGGGCCGAGGCGCTGGGCCTGAACCCTATGGTGGCCTTTGCCCAAGGGCGGGTCTGGTGCGGCGTCTGGCTCCTCGACCGCGATCTCGGCCGCGTGGTCGAACCCGACGCCGTGGCGCTGCGCAAAGCCATCGCCGCGCGCGAACTTCTCGTACTCGACCCCGAGCTTCTGGGGCAGGGCGCGGGGTTCGAAGCGGCGGTGACGGCGGGCCGGGCGCTTGGCGACGAGGCGAGCGAGGCGGGCTTCATCGCGGCGATCGACATGGCGGCGGCGCGCGCGGCCGGCATCCTGCCGCTGCGCGATACCGCGCTCGACCCCGCCCCCGCGCCGGGCGAGGCCAAGGCCCCGTCGCTGCCCATGGCCCCCGGCGCCGCCGACCTGCCGGTCTCCGAAATCGAGGAGATCCCGGACACGCCGGAGGGCCGGATCGAGCGCTGGCAGCGCAAGCTGCTCGATCTGTCGTTGCGCAACCGGCTCCTGAACTTTCGCGACGGGCGCGGCTCGGTGCCGTTTCTGTGCACCGACATGGCGGCCTTTGAGGACCGCCTCGCGGGCGGGGCGAACGCGACCCCCGTGGCGATGGAGGAGGCCGAGAGCCTGCCCGCCGAGGAGATCGCCCGGCGCGCCGCCCAAGCGCAGGAGCGCGGCCGCCTCGCCGCGCCGCTTCCGGTCGCCGATCTGCAGTCGCGCCTTGTGGCGCTTCATCGTCGTGCCCGCAGCGACCTGCAGGAGGGCGGCACCAACACGCTGTTCCTCGCCGCGGGTTTCCTGCGCTGGCGGCGCGAGGGCGAGGACCGAGCCTATCGCGCGCCGCTCTTGCTGATCCCGGCGCGGCTCGATCGGCGCTCGGCCAAGGCCGAGTTCCGCATCACCCATCTCGAGGACGAGGTGCGCATCAACGCGACGCTGCTCGAATTTCTGCGCCGCGATTTCGCGCTGTCGGTGCCCGGTCTCGACGGCGAGCTGCCGCGCGACGACAGCGGCATCGACCTCGCGCGGATCTTCGACCTCGTGCGCCTCGCGGTGCGCGAGATGCCCGGCTTCGAGGTGATCGAGGATCTGGCCCTCTCGACGTTTTCCTTTGCCAAGTTCCTGATGTGGGAGGATCTCGTCGCGCGCGAGGCGGCGCTGCGCGACAGCCCGCTGGTGCGCCACCTTCTCGACGGGCCCGAGACGGCCTATCCCCAGCCCGACCTGCCGGTGCTCACGCCGGGCGATCTCGACCGGGCGCTGGCACCCGCCGATCTGGTGACTCCGCTGCCCGCCGACAGCAGCCAGCTCGCTGCCGTGGCGGCGGCGGCGCAGGGGCGCGACTTTGTGCTCATCGGCCCGCCGGGCACGGGCAAGAGCCAGACCATCGCCAACATCATCGCGCAGGTGCTGTCGCAGGGGCGGACCGTGCTCTTCGTGGCCGAAAAGGCCGCCGCGCTCGACGTGGTGCATCGCCGTCTCGCGGGCTGCGGTCTGGGCGACGCCTGCCTTGAGTTGCATTCGAGCAAGACCGACCGCGCCTCGGTGCTGGCGCAGCTTGGACGCGGCTGGGACCGCGCAGCGGCAGGCGAGGAAGCCGACTGGGTCGAGGTGACCGAGGATTTGCGCCTCACCCGCGACCAGCTCAACGCCTATGTCGCGGCGCTGCATCGCAAGGGGACACAGGGGTTTTCGGTCTTCGAGGCGATCGGACGGGTGGCGGCGGGCGGGCCGCCGTTCCGCCTCGTCTTTTCGGACGCCAACGCTCATGACGCCGCCAGCTACGCGCGGCTGCGCGACATGGCGTGCGATCTGGAGCGTCTGGCCAAGATCGCGGGGTCCGACGCGCCGGTGGAGCTGCTGGCGGGGGCGGAGTGGTCCTTCGACTGGCAGGAGCGGTTCTTGGGCGCGGCACGGGACCTGGCGCAGGCGGCGCGTGGGCAGGGCCGGGCGCTGAGCACCTTGTGCGACCGGCTCGGCCTCGCCCCGGAGGCGGCCCGCATGTCGGCGCGGCGCGACCTGTTTCTGCGCCTCGCTCCGCTGGCGGCAGAGGACGCGCCGGACCTGTCGCCGCTTCCCGACCTGCCGCTCGCGGAGCTCGACCGCGCGCTGCAAACCCGCCGTGAGGCCGAGGCGGCGATGGCGCAGGCGCGCGAACGGCTCGCCGCCGATTACCCGCAGGACGCCGACACCCGCATCGACGTCGCGGCGCTCGACGCCGACTGGCGCGCCGCCGAGGCCGGGGTCTGGCCGTTCTCGGCGCTGGCGCGGAGACGGGTGCGGGGCGTCCTGCAAAGCCATGTGCGCTCCGGCACTGTCGATCCCGGCGGCGATCTCGATGCGCTGCACCGGCTCGCCCAGTCGCGGGCGGCGCGCGATGCCTCGCCGCTGGCACGGTTGCCGGGCGAGGGGATCGAGGCCCTGATCGCGGCGCGGCGCGCGCTTGAGACGGCGCTGACCGCGCTCGCGGGCGAGGGGGCGGGGTCCGAGCGGCTGGGCGCGGCGCGGGCCGAACTGAGCCAGCCGGGCGCAGGACCGCTGCGCATGGCGCTCGCGGCGCTCGGCTCCGCGCAGGCGGAGATGGCGATGGCCAGCGAGGCCTTCGAGGGCTTGGGCGGGCAGGTCCCCGAGGCCGCTTCCCCCGCCGATCTGGCCAAGGGGCTGGAGGCGCTGGACGCGCGATCCGCGCGGCTGGCGGACTGGACCCGCTGGGTGGCGCTGCGCGCCCGCGCCGATGCGGCGGGCCTAGGACCGTTGATCGCGGCGATCGAGGCGGGGCAGCTCGACCGGCCCGCGCGCACCGCCTTCGAGGCTGCCTATGCCGCATGGTGGCTGCCGCGCGCGATGGATGCCGAGCCGCTGCTGCGCGATTTCGCGCATTGGGCGCAGGACGATCTCGTGGCTCGGTTCCGCATGCTCGACGACCGCGCCGCCGCTCTCGCACCCGGTGAGGCGCTGCGCCGGATCGGTGGCGACCTGCCGCCCCGCGATGCGGTGCCGCGCGCCTCCGAGTTGGGGCTCCTGCGCCATCAACTGGGCCTCAAGCGGCCCTCGATGCCGATCAGGCAGCTCTTGGGCCAGATGCCCGGAAGCCTGCCGCGCCTCGCGCCCTGCGTGCTGATGTCTCCGCTTTCGGTGGCGCAGTACCTGCCGGCCGGACAGCCCGCCTTCGACGTGGTGATCTTCGACGAGGCGAGCCAGATCACCACTTGGGACGCCATCGGCGCCATCGCGCGTGGGCGGCAGGCGATCGTCGTGGGCGATCCGAAACAGCTGCCGCCAACCAACTTCTTCGGCCGCTCCGAAGAGGACGACGAAGAAGAGGAGGACGGCTTCGCGCTGCGTGACATGCCCTCGATCCTCGACGAGGTGGCGGCCTCGGGCGTGCCGGTGCGGCGGCTCGACTGGCACTACCGCTCGCGCGACGAGGCGCTGATCGCGTTTTCGAACCATTTCTACTACGATGGCGGCCTCGTCACCTTCCCGTCGCCGGGCACGGGACGCGAGGCGATCACCCTGCACCGGGTCGACGGGCGCTATGGCCGGGGCAAGGGCCGCACCAACATCGAGGAGGCGCGCGCCGTGGTGGCGCTGATCCGCGAACGGCTCATGGCGGCGCTGGCGCAGCCCGAACCCGCGCGCCACAGCATCGGCGTCATCACCTTCAACGGCGATCAGCAGGCGCTCATCCTCGACCAGCTCGACGCGATGCGCCGCGAGACGCCCGAGCTGGAGTGGTTCTTCGACGAGGCGCGCGACGAGCCGCTGATCGTCAAGAACCTCGAGAACATTCAAGGCGACGAGCGCGACGTGATGCTGTTCTCGGTTACTTTCGGGCCGGACCTTGCGGGGAAGCTGTCGATGAATTTCGGCGCGCTCAACGCCGAGGGCGGGGAGCGGCGGCTCAACGTGGCGATCACGCGGGCGCGGCGCGAGCTGCACGTCTTCGCCTCGCTCGGGGCCGACCAGATCGATCTTGGCCGCAGCCGCGCCCGCGGCGTCGCCGATCTCAAGGCGTTCATCGATTACGCCGATCGCGGCGCGGTGGCGCTGCCCGCACGCGACACGGGCAGCCTCGGCCCGGCCGAGAACCCGTTCGAGGAGGCGGTGGCGCGCGCACTCGAGGCCAAGGGCTGGGAGGTGCGCTGCCAGATCGGCGTCTCGGGCTACCGCATCGATCTCGCGGTGGTGCATCCGGACCGGGGCGGCGCCTATCTCGCCGGTGTCGAATGCGACGGGGCGAGCTATCATTCGGCGGCCACCGCGCGGGATCGCGACCGGGTGCGTCAGGCGGTGCTCGAAGGCCTCGGATGGCGCATCGAGCGGGTCTGGTCGACCGACTGGTTCCGCGCGCCCGCCCATGTGGCCGAGCGGCTCGACAACCGACTGCGCGAGGTGCTGGCCGCCGACCGGGCGCGGCGCGAGACCGTGCAACCGCGCCGCCTGTCGCTTCCCGCGCCGGGAGAGTGACGCGCGCCGATGCCGCGAGGCTTGACCGGCCAAGGCAGGCTCACTAGCCCTGTGGCATGGCCGGTCACGGGGCCGACGATGGCGTCGTCCGGGCCTGCGGCCATCTCATCATTTTCGTCCCGGACGCCCGGACGGTCGTGCCCCGCTGCGAGGCGGCGCGCGCATGTTGGGAGACGCCCATGATCAGACCCCGCACCAAGAGCCCGGTCGCCCCCGCCCGCCGCACCGATCACGGCCCCGCAGGCACCGGCATCGCGTTGATGATCGTCGCCATGGCGCTGTTGCCGGTGGGCGACACGCTGGCCAAGCTGCTCACCGGGGCGATGCCGCCCGCTGAGGTGGTGCTGTGGCGCTTCGGCTTCCAAAGCGCGACCCTTGCGGCGCTGGCGCTCATCCTGCGGCACCGGTTGCGGGGCGCGATGTTTTCGCCTGTGCTGGTGCTGTCGGGGCTGTGCTCGGTGGTCACCATGACCGGCCTCGTCGGCGCCTTTGCGGTGATGCCGATCGCCACAGCCATCGCGATCTTCTTCGTGGAGCCGCTGATCCTCGTGCTGCTGGCGGCACCTCTCTTGGGCGAAAAGGTTGGACCCCGTCGCTATGCTGCCGTCGCGGTCGGCTTCGTCGGGGCGCTGGTGGTGATCCGGCCGGGCTTCGAGGGCTTCACCCCGACGGCGCTGCTGCCTTTGATGGCGGCTACCGGCTACGCGCTCAACGCGGTGATCCTGCGCAGCGCCTCGGCCTCGCGCTCGGCGCTGACGATCCAGACCGGGGCCACGCTCTACGCGGCGCTGATCGCGCTGGGCCTGTTCGGGCTGATGGCGTTGGCTGGCGGGTCGGGCCTCGTTGCGCCCTCAGCCCCCGGCTGGGTCTGGGGGGTGCTGCCGCTGGCCGGGCTGGTGTCGGCTGCGACCTTCCTTTTGATTGCCGAGGCGTTCCGCCGCTCCGAGGCGGGGCTCTTGGCGCCGTTCCAGTATCTCGAAATCGTCGGCGCGGTGCTGCTCGGCTATCTGGTGTTCGGTGACCTGCCGGACATGGCCACGGTGCTCGGCACCGCGATCATCCTCGGCTCGGGCGGCTATGTGGTGCATCGCGAGCAGGCCGCCGCCCGGGGCGGCGGGGGCCGCGCCGAAGCTCTCGCGCCGCAGGGCTAGAATCGAACGGCGGGCAAGAGGTCATGCCCCCACCCGCCGTTCCCCGCACTCGTCAACCGGTCAATTGGCAAATGCCTCTGCGACGCCGATCCATGCCGGTCCCGCGCGCCCTTAGGCGTCGGTCTCGGGCAGATAGAGCGCGCCGCCCTCGCGGAACTTCTCGGCCATCTTCGCCATGCCCTCCTTCTGGGCCTCGGACCGGATGTCGTGGCTGATCCGCATGGAGCAGAACTTGGGCCCGCACATGGAGCAGAAATGTGCCGTCTTGTGGGCGTCCTTGGGAAGTGTCTCGTCATGCATCGAGCGCGCCGTGTCGGGATCGAGCGCGAGGTTGAACTGATCCTCCCAGCGGAACTCGAAGCGCGCGCGTGACAGCGCGTCGTCGCGGATCTGCGCGCCCGGATGCCCCTTGGCGAGATCGGCGGCATGGGCCGCGATCTTGTAGGTGATGACGCCGGTCTTCACGTCGTCGCGGTCGGGCAGCCCCAGATGCTCCTTGGGCGTGACATAGCACAGCATCGCGCAGCCGAACCAACCGATCATCGCCGCACCGATGCCGCTGGTGATGTGGTCATATCCCGGCGCGATGTCGGTGGTGAGCGGCCCCAGCGTGTAGAAGGGCGCCTCGTCGCAGCACTCGAGCTGCTTGTCCATGTTCTCCTTGATCTTGTGCATGGCGACGTGGCCGGGACCCTCGATCATCACCTGGCAGTCGCGCTTCCAAGCGATCTGGGTCAGCTCGCCCAGCGTTTCCAGCTCGGCGAACTGCGCCGCGTCGTTGGCGTCGGCGATCGAGCCGGGGCGCAGCCCGTCGCCCAAGGAGAACGACACGTCGTAGCGGCGGCAGATCGCGCAGATCTCCTCGAAATGCTCGTAGAGAAAGCTTTCGCGGTGATGGTGCAGGCACCATTTGGCCATGATCGATCCGCCGCGGCTGACGATGCCGGTGACCCGGTCGATGGTAAGCGGCACGTGATGCAGCCTGAGCCCGGCATGGATGGTGAAATAATCGACACCCTGTTCGGCCTGCTCGATCAGCGTGTCGCGGAACACCTCCCAGGTCAGGTCCTCGGCAATGCCGCCGACCTTTTCGAGCGCCTGATAGAGCGGCACCGTGCCGATCGGCACCGGGGAATTGCGCAAGATCCAGTCGCGGATATCGTGGATGTCGCGGCCCGTGGAAAGGTCCATGACCGTATCGGCGCCCCAGCGCGTGGCCCAGACCATCTTCTCGACCTCCTCCTCCATCGAGGAGGTGACGGCCGAGTTGCCGATGTTGGCGTTGATCTTCACGAGGAAGTTGCGGCCGATGATCATCGGCTCGAGCTCGGGGTGGTTGATGTTGGCGGGAATGATGGCGCGCCCCCGCGCGATTTCATCGCGCACGAATTCGGGCGTCACGTGGTCCGGGATCGCCGCGCCGAAGCTTTCGCCGTCGCGCGGTCTGGCGAGGGCGGCGTCGCGGCCCATGTTCTCGCGGATCGCGACATATTCCATTTCGGGTGTGACGATGCCCGCGCGGGCATAGGCGAGCTGGGTGACGGGGCGGTCGCGCGTCGCACGGCGCGGCGCATGGGCGCGCGGGAAGGGGCGCAGCTTGCCGCTGGCCCCGTCGCGCCCGTTATCCTCGGGTCGGATGCGGCGGCCCTCGTAGCTCTCGGTGTCGCCACGCGCATCAATCCATGCCTCGCGCGGGCGGGGCAGGCCCGTGGCGGTGTCGATCGCGGCCTCGGCGTCGGTATAGGGGCCGGAGGCATCATAGACGCGCACGTTCGGCTCGCCCGCGCTGGGATGGAGCGCGATCTCGCGCATTGGCACACGGATACCGGGGTGCAGGGTTCCGGCCTTCCAGACCTTGGTGGAGGCGGGGAGCGGACCGGTGGTCACGCGGGGCAGTTCGGGCGGAGTGGTGTTGATCGTCATGCGGCGTCCTCTCGCGGCGGTGACGATCCAGAACGACAGCGGGGGTGGAGAAGCGGCGAGAAAGACGGGAGACCCCGAAAGCCCAACAGCCGCGCACCGTCCCTACGCCAGTATGAACTGGATCAGGTTCGAAGGGTCTGCGCGCGCGTGGGCCTTTCGGCCTCGCCAGCGATATCTCAGCCCCTTGCCGGGGCCCCCCTGGTGAAGTGCCCGCACCCTGCAGGGGCGGGGCCTTGGCTGTCAAGCGGGGATCAGCCGCGCGGCCGCTCCCGGCGCATCATCGCGGTCACGGCGCGGAAATCGGGATGGGTCGCGATCTGCGACAGATCGAGCGGCGCGCTGGGCCGCCAGTTGGGATACTCGTCCACCGTGCCGGGCATGTTGGTGGGCGCCTTGGGCCCGACCATGTCCGCCAGCCGTATCCCGACCAGCGCCGCGCGGGTGCGCGCGAGGTAGCGGTGCGCCGCGACCAGTACCTCCTGCGGCATCTCCTTTTGCCGGGGCAACCGTCCCCTGAGCGCGCCCGTCTTGCGCATCGCATCCAGCAACGCGCGGCGTTCGCCCGCCCGTCCGGCTGCATGGGCATCGCTGTCTTCCGCGCCAACGAGCCCCAGTTCGCGGCGCAGCTCGATATCCTCGCCCGCCCACCAGCGTTCGAGCACCGGCAGGTCGTGGGTCGAAAGGCACGCCAGCGCCGTGGGGCGGTATTCCTCGGGGCGCTTGAAGCGGTCGCCGTCCTTCTCGAAGTAGAGGATCGAATATGACAGGATGTTGGCCGCCTGCATCGCCTCGCGAAAGCCCGGCGGCACGAAGCCCAGATCCTCGCCGATCACCACCGCCTCGCGCTCCTGGCTCTCCTTCGCCAGAACGCGCAGCAGATCGGTGAAGGGATAGCGCAGATGCGCGCCTGCACTGGCAGGCTCCCCATCGGGGATGAGGAACAGTTGCCACAGCGCCATCGCATGATCGATGCGCAACGCCCCCGCATGCGCGAGCTGCGCGCCGATCATGTCACGGAACGGGGCGAAATCGAGCTGGCGCAGCGTGCCGGGGTTGAAGGCCGAGAGGCCCCAATACTGGCCGTCGGCGGCAAAGACATCGGGCGGCGCGCCGACGGCGAGGCCGGTCATCTGCACCTCGCCGCTGCCCCAGCTTGCCGAGCCGTCGGGCGCTTCGCCCACCGCGAGGTCGAGATAGAGGCCGATGCGCATTCCGGCGTCCACGGCACAGGCCATGGCCGCGTCAAGCTGGCGCGTTGCCTGCCATTGCAGCCACAGGTGAAAGCGGACCTCGTCGGCGTTGTCATCGGCGAAACCTGCGACCTGCGCGCTGTCGACATCACGCAGCGCCTCGGGCCAGCCATGCCAGCCCGAGCCGTGGCCCTCGGCCGACATGGCGAGCGAGAGCGTCTCGAACATCGCATGACGGCGCAGCGGCTCGCCGCCCTCCCTTACGAAGGTGTCGAAATCCGCCTCGTCGCCGTCGAAGGGCTTGCGCGCGAAGGCCGCGCGCAGGGCGTCGAGCTTGGCGGGCACCACCGCGTCGTAATCCACCAGATCGCCCGCGCGCAGGGCTTCGGCGTCGATGTCACCCGGCTCGTGCCCCACGAGATCGTCGAGCGCGATATAGACCGGGCTGAGAAAGCTGCGGGTCGAGGGAAAGAAGGGACTGCGGCGCGTCGGATCGGCGAGGAACAGCGCGTGTAGCGGGTTCACCCCGAGGAAATCCGCCCCGGCCCGGCCCGCGATGCGCGCCATCTCGGCCAGGTCGCGAAAATCGCCGATGCCGTGGTTGCGCTCCGAGCGCAGCTCGTAGAGCTGGCAGAACAGGCCCCATCCCGGCGCGTCCTCGATCCAGCCGGGCAGGTGGCACACCCCGTCCTTAGGCACGACCATTTCCTGCGGCGCGGCGGGACCGCTCACCGGGCCGTCGGGATCGACGCCGATCTTGCGCAGGATCAGGCGCAGCGTCGCCTCGGGCACGGGGCGCATGCCCTCGCCATGCGGGTCCTCGTATTCGGTGGTGATCCCGTGGTGGCGGCAGAGATCGGCGAGGTCGGTCATGCGGACTCCGAAAAAATTGGGCCGGGACAGCGCCCGGCCCGTGGTCGGGGGGAGGCGGGCCGGACGGCCCGCCCCGAAGGGGGTTCAGCGGTTGGGAACGAGGATCATCGTCGCCAGCGGCGGCAGGCGCAGCGACAGCGACACCGACCGCCCGTGGCATTCCTCCTGACGGCTCTCGATCTTGCCCTTGTTGACCACGCCGGAGCCGCCATAGGCCTCGTCATCGGTGTTCAGAAGCTCGACCCAATCGCCGCCCTCGGGCACGCCGATGCGGTAATCCTCGCGCGCCACGGGCGTCATGTTGGAGATCACGAGAACCGGGCGCGTGCCGCTGTCGGCGCGGCGCAAAAAGGCGAAGATCGATCGCTGGTCATCGGCCCCGTCGACCCATTCGAAGCCCGCCGGATCGCAATCGAGCGCGTGCAGCGCCTTCTCGTCGCGATAAAGCCCGTTGAGATCGCGCACGAGGCTCTGCGTGCCCTTGTGCTTGTCGTCTTCGAGCAGGTGCCAGTCGAGCGAGATGTCGTGGTTCCACTCGCGTTCCTGACCGAACTCGCAGCCCATGAACAGAAGCTTCTTGCCCGGATGGGTCCACATGAAGCCCAGATAGGCGCGCAGATTCGCGAATTTCTGCCAGCGGTCGCCCGGCATCTTGTTCAGGAGCGATCCCTTGCCGTGCACCACCTCGTCATGGCTGATCGGCAGCACGAAGTTCTCGGACCAGGCGTAGTGGATCGAGAAGGTCATCTGGTTGTGATGATACTTCCGATTGATCGGGTCCTCCTGGATGTAGGACAGCGAGTCGTGCATCCAGCCCATGTTCCACTTGAAGTCGAAGCCCAGACCGCCCTGATCGACGGGACGGCTGACACCCGGAAAGGCGGTGCTTTCCTCGGCGATGGACGCGGCCCCCGGCGTGCGCGCCAGCACCTGCGTGTTGGTGCCCTTGAGAAACTCGATCGCGTCGAGATTTTCGCGGCCGCCATACTGGTTGGGGATCCACTCTCCTTCCTTGCGCGAGTAATCTAGGTAAAGCATCGACGCGACCGCATCCACGCGCAGCGCGTCGATATGGTACTTGTCGAGCCAGAAGGTGCCCGAGCAGCGCAGGAAGTTCGCCACCTCGTTGCGCCCGAAATTGTAGATCAGCGTGTTCCAGTCCTGATGGAAGCCCTGCCGCGGATCGGCGTGCTCGTAGAGCGCGGTGCCGTCGAAATTGGCGAGGCCATGCGCGTCGGTCGGGAAATGCGCGGGCACCCAGTCGACGATGACGCCGATCCCGGCCTGATGCAGCCGGTCGACCATGGCGGCAAACTGCTCTGGCGTGCCATAGCGCGAGGTGGGCGCGAAGAGGCCCACGGGCTGATAGCCCCACGACCCGGTAAAGGGATGCTCGGAGACCGGCATGAACTCCACATGGGTGAAGTTCATGTCCTGCAGGTAATCGACCAACAGCCCGCCAATGACGTCGTAATCGAGCACTTCGCCATCGGAGCCGCGCCGCCAAGAGCCCAGATGCACCTCGTAGATCGAGACCGGCTTGTCATGCAACGAACCCTTGGAACGGCTCTCCATCCACGCGTCATCCTGCCAGTCATGCTTGTGCATGCCGTGCACGATCGAGCCGGTGGCGGGGGGCTGCTCCTGACGGAACGACATCGGATCGGCCTTGAGCGGCTGCAGGTCGCCATGTGCGCCGACGATCTCGAATTTGTAGAGATCCCCGACGGAGAGGTTCGGCACGAACAATTCCCACAGCCCTGCGCCGAAACGGCGGCGCAGCGGGTGGCGGCGGCCATCCCATGCGTTGAAATGGCCGACGACGCTGACGCGGCGGGCATTGGGGGCCCAGACCGCGAAGATGACGCCCTGGACGCCCTCATGTTCGATCGGATGCGCGCCGAGACGCTTCCACAGTTCCTCGTGGCGGCCTTCGGCGACGAGGTATTCGTCCATCTCGCCCAGCACCGGCGTGAACCGGTAGGGGTCGTCGCGCTCCCACTCGTGGCTGCCCGCCTTCATGCGCAGCCGGTAGGGCGTGCCGAATTCAAAGCCATCGGGCAGCTCGCCCCAGAACACGCCTTCGGGGTTCACGCGGGTCAGCGGCGCGATCTGTGTGCCCTCGGGCGTGATCGCCACCACCTCGGCGGCGTCGGGGGCAAAGACGGTGAGGCCCATCGCCCCGGCCTCGGTCCGGTGCGGCCCGAGCAGTTCGAACGGGTCGCCCATGCGGCCGCGGATGATCGCCTCCACGCGCGCGGCGTCGGGGGCCGATGCGGGCTTGGTGTCGCTCGCGTTGGTCGTCATTGGGTATCCTTTTCGTCGATCAGGGCGAGCAGGCCGCTCAGCGGAATGTCCACCCATGCGGGGCGGCTGGCAAGCTCGTAACCCACTTCGTAGACGGCTTTCTGGATCAGGAAGAGATCCAGAAGTGCCGCGGTGAAGTCCGGGTCGGTGGGGTGCGCCGGGCTGCCGGCGATCACCTCGTCATAGGCGGCCATGAAATCGCGCACGGCGCCCTCGTGCCAATCGCGGATCAGCGTCTCGGCTTCCTCGCCATCGGTACCCGAGCTTTCGGCCCAGCGCAGCGCCGATTGCGCGGCGTAATCGAGCGAGCGCAGCATGCCCGCCACGTCGCGCAGCGCCGAGGATTTGGCGCGGCGTTCGTCGAGCGTGCGGCGCGGCTCGCCTTCGAAGTCGATGATCATGACGTCGTTCTGCGCCATCAGAACCTGCCCGAGGTGATAGTCGCCATGGATGCGCGTGCGCTGCCCGGACGGTGTCATCCGTGACACCGCGTCGATCCGAGAGATCAGGCGATCGCGCCGATCGAGGATCTGGCGGGCATGCTCGGCGGCGCGTTCGGGCAGGCCGGTCATACCCTGAAGCCGGTCGAGCGTGGCCACGGTCTCGACCCGCACCTCGTCGCAGATCGCCGTGAGATCGGCGGGCGTCAGCGGCTCGGCGGCGAAGGCCGGGTCATCGCTCGGATGCGCCAGCGCCCGGTGCATTCCGGCGGTGCGCCGGCCCAGCGCCTCGGCGACGCCGAGTGCGGGGAGGTAGGGCGGAGCCTCGTCCTCGCTGCCGGTGGCCGCGTCTTGCAGATGCCGATCAAGCGCGTTGGTTAGCGCGCCCCAAGCGTCGCCCTGATTGGCGACATAGGCGAAGGCCGCGCCGAGCGACGTGGCCTCGGACCCGTCGGGACGCAGCGCAATTTCGCCCAGGAAGGCAGGGGTGCCGTCGAAGCCCGCAACATCGGTGAGGAAGCGCGCCACTTCTATGTCGGGCTGAATGCCCGCGCGCAGGCGGCGATAGACCTTGAGGATCACCTTGTCCGAGAAGGCCACCGTGGCGTTGGACTGCTCCACATTGAGGAGCCGCGGCTCGCCCGGATCCTCGATCTCGGCCATGGCGGCGCTGGGCGTGAAGACCAGACGACCGCGCGGGGTGTCGGTCTCAAAGCCGTCGCGCAGGGCCGTGAGCAGCTCGCCCATCAGTGTCTCGTCGACGGTGCCGTCGATCAGGCCGCCGACATTGGGGCCCTTGCGCAGCTTGGCCATGGTGTAGCCCAACGTCGAGGAACCGAAGGACACGCTGTCCTCGCCCCAGACCGATGCCAGCGGCAGCAGGTAGTGCTGCGTCTCGCCGCCGACTTCGACCTCGATCAGGCCGAGCGCGCCGTTGCCGCCGATCTCGGCCAGAGGCTCGATGCCGACACGGGAAATGCGTTCGTCCTTGGCCGCGAACCAGCGCTGGAGGGGAAGGAACTTGGGCAGCACGTCCGACCCCAGAAGCCGCCCGTCGCGCCCCGAGATGGCCGAGGAGACGCGCCCGTCACGGGTGGTGAGGGTCACGAATTCCGGCAGGATCTGCTGCGGCGCATGGTGCCAGGCCGGGGCCTGATCCTCGTCGGCGAGCAGGAACCAGTAGAAGCCATAGGAGGGCAGGGTAATGAGATAGGGAAGCGCTCCGATCGGCGGGAAGGCCGAATGGCCGGTCAGCTCGATCGGCACGCGGCCCTGATAGGCCGAAAGGTCGATCTCGACCGCCTGCGCCGCGCGCCCCAGATTGGCCACGCAGAGCACGCTTTCGCCCTCATGCTCGCGGATATAGGCGAGCACGCGGCGGTTCGATGGATAGAGCAGCTTCATTTCGCCGCGCCCGAATACCGTGTGGTTCGAGCGGACCTGCACCATGCGGCGCATCCAGTTCAGAAGCGACGAGGGGTCCTTGGATTGGCTCTCGACGTTGAGCGCCTGAAACCCGTAGATCGAATCCTGAATCGTGGGCAGATAAAGCCGCTGCGGATCGGCCTGACTGAAGCCCGCGTTGCGGTCGGGCGACCACTGCATCGGCGTGCGCACGCCGTCGCGATCCCCGAGATAGATGTTGTCGCCCATGCCGATCTCGTCGCCGTAGTAGAGGATCGGCGTGCCGGGCATCGACATCAGCAGCGAGTTCAGAAGCTCGATCTTGCGCCGGTCGTTCTGCATGAGCGGCGCGAGGCGGCGGCGGATGCCCATGTTGATGCGCGCGCGCTTATCGCTGGCATAGGTGTCCCAGAGGTAATCCCGTTCCTTGTCGGTCACCATTTCGAGCGTCAGCTCGTCATGGTTGCGCAGGAAGATCGCCCATTGGCAATCCTCGGGGATGTCGGGCGTCTGGCGGATGATGTCGGTGATCGGGTGCCGGTCCTCCTGCGCCACCGCCATGTACATGCGCGGCATCAGCGGGAAGTGGAAGCCCATGTGGCATTCGTCGCCATCGCCGAAATAGGGGCGCGTGTCCTCGGGCCACTGGTTGGCTTCGGCCAGAAGCATCTTGTCGGGGTAATGCGCATCGAGGTCGGCGCGGATCGCCTTCAGCACGTCATGGGTTTCGGGCAGGTTCTCGTTGTTGGTGCCGTCGCGCTCCACGAGATAGGGGATCGCGTCGAGCCGAAGCCCGTCGACCCCCATGTCGAGCCAGAAATGCATGACGCGCAGCACTTCCTTCAGAACCTCGGGGTTGTCGAAGTTGAGGTCGGGCTGGTGGCTGAAGAAACGGTGCCAGAAATATTGCCCGGCGACCGGGTCCCAGGTCCAGTTCGACGGCTCGGTGTCGGTGAAGATGATCCGTGTCTCGGGCCATTTGCCGTCATCGTCGGACCAGACATAGAAATCCCGCTCGGGGCTGCCCGCGGGGGCGTTTCGGGCGCGCTGGAACCATTCGTGCTGGTCCGAGGTGTGGTTGATCACCAGCTCGGTGATCACCCGCAGCCCACGCTTGTGGGCCTCGGCCACGAAGGCGCGGAATTGATCCATGTCGCCGTATTGCGGGTTGATCTCGGTGTATTCCTGAATGTCGTAGCCGTCGTCGCGCAGCGGCGATGGGTAGAAGGGCAGCAGCCAGATTGCGGTCGCGCCCAGCTCCTGCACATGGTCGAGCCGGCTCATCAGCCCGGCGAAATCGCCCATGCCGTCGCCGTTGCTGTCCTGATAGGCCTTGACGTGAAGCTGGTAGATGACCGCGTCCTTGTACCAGTCGCGCTGGCTGGTATCGATCGCGTCCGTCTGAGCGGCGGGGGTGGTTGCGTGGTCTTCCATCAGTCTCTCGCTCCTCCCGGCGGGATAAGTCGCCAGATCGCATAGGGCCGGGTTTCGGGATCGAGCGTCAGCCGATGTTCCTTGCCATGCCAAGTGAAATGATTGCCTTGCACGGCGTCCTGCACCTCGATTGACGCCTCGTCGGGCAGGCCGAAGCGCCACAAGGGCAGGTCGAAGCCGAACTCGCGCCCGGCCTGCGGGTCGAGCAGCACGTGAAACAGCAGGTAGCTGTCGGCGGCCTTGTCGAAGCGGCCATAGCACAGCACCGCGTCGTCATGCGCGTCGAAGAACTCCAGATTGGTGAAGTCGCGCATCGCCGCGTGCTTGCGCCGGATCCGGTTCATCAGGCGGATGTCGTCCTTGATGTGGCCCTCGCGGTCGAAGTCCCAGTCGCGGATCTCGTATTTCTCGCTGTCGAGATACTCCTCCTTGCCGGGGATCGGCCGCCCGTCGCAGATCTCGAAGCCGTTGTAGACGCCGTAATTGCCAGCGAGCGTCGCCGCGAGCGCGAGGCGGATGCGGTGGCTGGCGCGACCCGAATCCTGAAGGAAGAACGGGTTGATGTCGGGCGTGTTGACGAAGAAGTTCGGCCGCATGTAGTGGCGGCATTCCTCGGTGGTCAGCTCGGTCAGGTACTCGGTCAGCTCGGTCTTGGTGTTGCGCCAGGTGAAATAGCTGTAGCTCTGGTTGTAGCCCAGCTTGGCGAGGCGCTTCATCATCTTGGGCCGGGTGAAAGCCTCGGACAGGAACACCGCGCCGGGATGCTTGGCGCGCACCTCGTCGAGCACCCATTCCCAGAACGGGAAAGGCTTGGTGTGCGGGTTGTCGACCCGAAACATCTCCACGCCATGATCGGCCCAGTAGAGGAACATGTCGCGTATCGCCTCCCAGAAGGGGGCGTTGGGGCTGCCATCTTCGAGGTAGTAGCGGAAGTTGACGATGTCCTCGTACTTCTTGGGCGGGTTTTCGGCATAGGCGATGGAGCCGTCGGGCCGCCATTCGAACCAGTTGGGGTGCTCCTTGATCCACGGGTGATCGGGCGAGGCGTTGAGCGCGATGTCGAGCGCGATCTCGAGCCCATGGCTGCGCGCCTCGCGCACCAGCGCATCGAAATCCTCGATGGTGCCGAGCTCGGGGTGGATCGCGGTGTGCCCGCCTTGCTCCGAGCCGATGGCATAAGGGGAGCCCACGTCGTCGGGGCCGGGGGTCAGCGTGTTGTTGCGCCCTTTGCGATTGGTGCGCCCGATCGGGTGGATCGGGGTAAAGTAGAGCACGTCGAAGCCCAGATCCTGCACATAGGGCAGGCGGTCGATCACGTCGCGGAACGTGCCATGGCGCAGCCCCGGTGCCGCCGAGCGCGGGAACATCTCGTACCACGCCGAGAACGCCGCCGCCTCGCGGTCGGCAAAGACGGCAAGGTCGCGCTCGTAGCGGGTGAGGCCATAGCGGCGGCCCTCGCGGGTCATCACCGCAAGCGTGTCCTCGTTCATCAGGATGCCGAGACGGTCTTCGGTGCTGCCGTGGTTCGTGGCATGCACGAGGCTTTCGAGCGCCGCGCGCCCTTCGCCCTCGGGGGCATGATCGCGCGAATTGGCGATGAGGCGATGGCCCATCTCGGTTTCGACATCGACATTGAGCCCGGCCGCGACCTTCTTGGCCGTGTCCTTGCGCCAGCCGAGGAAGTCGTCCTTCCAGCCGAACAGCGTGTAGCGGTAAAGCGCGTTCTCGGGCGGGGTGAAACGCCCCTCCCAGCGGTCATTGACCAGAAACTCCATCGGCACTTCGTGAATCTGGCTCGATCCTTGGCGCCACCAGATGAGCGCGGCACGGATCGTGTCGTGGCCCTCGCCGAAGATGTCGGCCCTGACCGTGAAGGGACGCCCGGCCACGCATTTCGCGGCAAAACGCCCGCCGTCGATTTCCGGATCGATCCCTTCGATGCAGATGCGGGATGCGGCTAGAACCTGCATCTCGCGCGCGCTGTCGCCGACAGCGGGGCCCGTCTCGGCCGGGCGCAGCCTTTCGTCTTGCATGAACCAAGGTCCCTCTTCTTGGTTGTGTTCGAAGATCCAACCGCGCCGCGCGCCGCTTGTTCCGGACGTGTTGTCAGGATCGATAGCTGAAGGCGACGTTTTCCCTTGATGCGCGGCGCACTGCACCTACCCTAGCGGGACGTCGCTGCCGCAAGGCGCGGAAGTGGCCGGTTTCATTTGCACAAAGGGTTCCGCCATGCGTTCCACCCCGTTTTTCGCCGCCACCTTCGCCACCGCGTTGGGCGTCGGCGGCTTCGCCTCGGCCGAGGTCGTCGTCGGCTCCAAGATCGACACCGAAGGGGCGCTCTTGGGCAACATGATCAAGCTGGTGCTCGAGGATGCGGGGCTGGAGGTCGAGGATCGCATCGGGCTCGGGGCGACGCCGATCGTGCGTCAGGCGATCACCGGCGGGGAGATCGACCTCTATCCCGAATATACCGGCAATGGTGCCTTCTTCTTCGATCACACGGATTCGGATGTCTGGCGCGACGCGCAGAAGGGTTTCGACGAGGTGTCGCGCCTCGACGCCGAGGCCAACGACATCGTCTGGCTGACGCCCGCGCCCGCAAACAACACATGGGCCATCGCCCTGCGCGCGGATCTGGCCGAGGAAAACGAGCTTGAGACCATGTCCGACATGGGGCGCTACATCTCCGAAGGCGGCACCGTGACCCTGGCGGCGAGCTCCGAATTCGTGAATTCCGACGCCGCGCTGCCCGCCTTCCAGGAGGCCTACGGCTTCGAGCTTCCCAACGAGCAACTGGTGATCCTGTCAGGCGGCGACACGGCCGCGACGATCCGCGCCGCAGCCGAACAGATCGACGGGGCCAACGCCGCGATGGTCTATGGCACCGATGGCGCGATCGCCGAGGTGGGCCTCAAGGTTATGGAGGATGACAAGTCGGTGCAGCCGGTCTACGAGCCCGCGCCGATCATCCGCCGCGAGGCGCTCGAGGAGAACCCCGAGATTGAGGAGCTGTTGAAGCCGGTCTTCGAGGGGCTCGATCTCGAAACGCTGCAATCGCTCAACGCCCGCATCCAGCTCGGTGGCGAGAATGCCGCAGACGTGGCGCGCGATCACCTGACGCAGGCGGGGCTGCTCGACTGATCGGGCGGGGCGAGCCGAGGTGAAGAACGCGTCCCGGCGGTCGGCGGCGGTCTATGCGCTGCCGGCGCTCGCTGGCCTGGCGCTGCTGCCATTCTTGGATTTTCGCGCCAACCGCATCGTCAGTGGCGAAGGCGTCATGCTTTGGGCCCCCGAGGGCGGATCGCTCTTGGGCGCGGCGACGCTCGCGACGCTGATCCTCGGGACCGTCCTCATCGGCGCGCAGCTCGGGCGTTTCGTCGCGGCGCTCGCGGCGCTGGCGCTGCTCTTGTGGCTCGCGGGGCAGGGGGCCGCGACGCTCTCGGCCGAGGCCCCGGAATTCGCGCGGATCTCGCTCGGCGGCGGGTTCTGGATCGCGGCGGCCTTCGCGGCGCTCGCCGCCGCCGACGCGGTGGCACGGCTGTCGATGGGGGCGTTGGTGCGGATCGTGGCGCTGGCGCTGCCGGCGCTGGGCTTTGGGCTGGCACTGCGCGCGGGGCTCTTCGATAACCTTTCGATCCTGCGCGAATACGCCGCCAATCGCGACGTGTTCGACGCCGCACTGGGCGGGCACATGAGGCTGGTGCTGGGGAGCCTGATCCCGGCGCTCCTGATCGGCCTGCCGCTGGGCTGGCTGTGTTTTTCGAGCCGCCGCGCCCGCACGGTGATCCTGCCCGTGCTCAACCTGCTCCAGACCACGCCGAGCATCGCCATGTTCGGCCTGCTCATGGTCCCTCTGGGGGCGCTGTCGCGCGCGGTGCCTGCCTTGCGCGACTGGGGTGTGGGTGGCATCGGCGCGGCACCCGCCATCGTGGCGTTGGCGCTCTACGCGCTCCTGCCGATCGTCGCCAACACCTATGCGGGCCTCGCCGGCGTGCCCGAGACGATGCGCGATGCCGGGCGCGGCATGGGCATGTCGCGCGCACGCCTCTTGGCGCGGGTCGAGCTGCCGCTCGCCGCACCGGTGATCCTGACCGGCATCCGAATCGTGGTGGTGCAGAACATCGGCCTCGCGGCAGTGGCGGCGCTGATCGGCGGCGGCGGCTTCGGCACGCTGGTGTTCCGCGGCATGGGGCAGGCGGCGATGGATCTGGTCCTCTTGGGCACGCTGCCGATCGTGGCGCTCGCGATCCTCGCGAGCCTGATGTTCGACGCCATCATCGAGACGACCAGACGGGGAGGGGCGCGATGATACGGGTCACCGGACTGACCAAACGCTTTGATGGCGCGACCGCCGTGAACAGCCTCGATTTCGAGGTCGAGCGCGGCGAGGTGCTGGCGCTCGTCGGTACCTCCGGCTGTGGCAAGTCGACGACGCTGCGCATGCTCAACCGGCTGATCGAGCCGGATGAGGGGCGCATCGAGATCGACGGGCACGACGCGCGCGAGGTGTCGCCGGACGCGCTGCGGCGGGGCATCGGCTACGTGATCCAGGGGGTCGGGCTGTTCCCGCACTGGACCGTGGCACAGAACATCGGCACCGTACCTCGGCTCTTGCGCTGGGACCGGGCGCGGGTGCGGGCGCGGGTCGAAGAGCTTTTGGATCTGTTCGGCCTCGAAGCCTCGGAATACGCCGACAAGTATCCGTCCGAGCTTTCGGGCGGACAGCAACAGCGCGTCGGCGTCGCCCGCGCCATGGCCGCCGAGCCCGCGATGCTGCTCATGGACGAGCCTTTCGGCGCGCTCGACCCGGTGACGCGCGGCCGCCTTCAGGACGAGTTCACGGCGATCCGTCAAAGGCGCGGCATCACCGCGATCCTCGTCACGCATGACATGGACGAGGCGTTCCGCCTTGCCGACCGGATTGCGGTGATGGATGCGGGCCAGATCCTGCAGATCGACACGCCCGAGCGTCTGCTGCGCGGCCCGCGCGAAGGCTTCGTGCGACAGTTCGTCGGCCTCGACGACCGGGCCTTGCGGATACTGTCGCTGCACCGCGTCTCGGATCTGTCGCGCCCGGCCGCCGACGCCCCGGCCCCGGCACAGTGGGTCGCCCCCGGCGACACGCTGCGCGAGGCGGCCTCGCGGCTGATCTGGGAGGCGGGCGACAGCCTCGCCGTGGTCGAGAATGGTCGCGTGACCGCCGAAATCCACGCCGCCGATATCTGGCGCATCGGCGCGAGGGGCGAGGCTTGAGCCGCGGCGCACTCGCCTTGCTGGTGGCGCTGGCGCTCTTTGCGGCGCTGGTGCTCTGGCCGGGGCTGATGACGCCGCTGCTGCGCCTCGTGGCCGAGCCGGGACAAGCGCTGCTCTACGACCGGCAACCGATCCGCGTGCTCGTGGCGGGGCATCTGGCCCTGGTCGGGGCTGCGGGGGTCGTGGCCTCCGTGGTGGGCATGACGCTTGGGGTTTTGGTGACGCGGCCCCGCGGGGCCGAGTTCATGACGTTGGCGCGGATGGCCTCGAACCTCGGCCAGACTTTTCCGCCCATCGCGGTGCTCGCCGTCGCGGTGCCTCTTTTGGGCTTCGGCTTCGAGCCGACCTTCCTCGCACTTTGCGCCTACGGGCTCCTGCCGGTGTTCGAGAACACGGTCGCGGGGCTGCGCGGCGTCCCCGCCCCGGTGCGCGAGGCGGCGCGCGGCATGGGTCTCGCCGGTCCGGCGCGGCTCTGGCGGGTCGAGCTGCCGCTCGCCGCGCCGGTGATCCTGACCGGGCTGCGGCTGTCGACGGTGGTGAACATCGGCACCGCCACGATCGGCAGCACCGTCGGCGCGGTGGGTCTGGGCGAGGTGATCATCGCCGGCCTGCAATCGGGCAACACCGCCTTCGTGCTGCAGGGCGCGTTGCTCGTGGCGCTCATGGCGATCTGCGCCGATCTGGCGCTCCGGCGGCTTGAGCGGCGGATGTCGCGGGCGGGCTGACGCCGGGTTGATGAGCGAAAGGTTGTCTCGGAACCGGGTCCGTGCCAGATCGGACAGGGAAGGGGGCGGTGCGACCGCTATGCCATGCGCCCCGCAATTTTGCACGGTCGCAGGAACTTCGACCCGGTCCTGCCGATTTGCTTGCCGGAGGCACTGAACATGATTGACAGACGATATTTTCTCGCATCGGGCGCGGCCCTTGGCATCTTCGGCAGCGGGGCCATGGCCCACGAATCCGGTGATGCGGCGCAGCTCCCCGAAAGGTTTCAGCCGCGGCGCGTGCCGATCCCGGCCACGATGAATCCTGGCGAGATCCATGTCGACCCCAACCGCTTCGCACTTTACTGGACCCTGCCGGGCGGCGAGGCGATGCGCTATTCGGTCGGTGTCGGCCGCGAGGGCCTCTACGAGACGGGCGTGTTCCGCATCGGCGCCAAGAAGGAATGGCCGAGCTGGACGCCGACGCCCGACATGATCGCCCGCGAGCCCGAGAAGTATAAACAGTACGAGGACGGCATGGAAGGCGGCCCCGACAACCCGCTAGGCGCCCGCGCGCTCTACCTCTTCGACGGTACGCGCGACACGTTCTTGCGGATTCATGGCACCAACGCCCCCTCCACCATCGGCACCGCCGTGTCGAATGGCTGCGCCCGGCTGGTGAACGATCACATCATCGAGTTCTATCCCGAGGTTCCGATGGAGACGAAGGTGTTCCTCTATCCCAAGCTCGCCTGATCCCATCAGGTATGACTGCCAAACGCCCCGGTCACCCCGACCGGGGCGTTTGCGCATCTGGGGGGGAGGGGCGGGGCAAGAAATTTGCCCTGAAGTGAAAAAAACTCTTGCGCACCCATATCCCACGCCGTAGAAGGCCCCTCACCGGCGGCGCAGAGATGCGGTGTTGGTGGGAAATTCCGAAGGGGACGAGGCGGGGCGCCGCGAGTTAGGGCGCTGTCGTTTTTGTTTTCTTCACTGCTCTTTGACATTGATGATATCTG
>NZ_JBLHYX010000018.1:0-61277 GCF_047631075.1 Limimaricola cinnabarinus | reverse complement strand
GCGCCGGGCGCTTGAGCAATTTGAAGGCTCCACGCCAGGCGCGCTTGCCCGAAACGACCAGTCCAACTACCAATCTCAAACCCGCAAACTCTCGTTATGACCGAGGGACCGGCGGGGAGCAGGTCACGGCCCAGAGCAGCCATTTGGCTGATCGCAAATGCCGCGGAGCGGCATTCGCAAAGCGGACCTCCATGCCTTGCGGCACCGGGCCGCGCAATCCCCAAGGACCCATTCAGAACAACCAGAGGCGCCGGCAGGACCGAACCAGCCGGCGCCGAGGTCTTCAATCCTTGCCGTGGGCGAGGTCCGTGAGCTTCAGCACGTTGCGCTGGAACAGGAACAGCCCGCCACCAATGCTCAGCCCGATGAGATCGGTAACCAGCCCGGCATCGAGCATTCCGAGCGCCCCGCAGATCAGCAGTGCCCGTGCCATCCAGCCGATCCGGCCGAAGAACCAGCCGATGATCCCGGACGACAGCAGGTAGATGCCGAACAGCGCCGAGATCGTCACATGAATGGTGTCGAGCCAACCGCCCTGCATCAGCAGCGCGTCCGAGAAGAAGAACATGTAGGGCACCACGAAGGCCGCAAGCCCGATGCGGAAGCTTTCGACGCTGGTCTTCATCGGGTCCGACTGTGCAAGCGCCGCGCCGGCATAGGCGGCGAGCGCCACCGGCGGCGTGATCGCCGACATCACCGCGAAGTAGAAGATGAAGAAATGCGCGGTCAGCGGCTCCACCCCGAGGTTGATGAGGCCCGGCGCAATGACCGAGGCCGCCACCGCGTAGGCGGCGGTGGTGGGCATGCCCATGCCGAGGATGATCGCGACAATCATCGAGAACATCATCGCCAGAAGCTGCGATTGATCGGCGATTCCGAGGAGCAGTGCTGAGAAGCGCGTGCCGATGCCGGTCAGCGCGATGACCCCGACGATGATTCCGGCCGCCGCGCAGACCGCGACGAGCTGGAGCACCATGCGCGCGCCGATGTCGAGTGCGTGAAAGAGCTGCTTCGGCCCCATGCGGTTCGGCGTGAGCCAGGACACCACGGCGGCGGTGATCATCGCCAGCGTGCCGCAGCGGATCACCGAGTAGCCGAGAAAGAGCGCCCAGATCAGCACCACAATCGGCGCGAAGAGATAGGCCTGCTTCAACAGCGCGCCGAGCTTGGGCAGCGCCGAGCGCGGCAGGCCCACCATGGCGAAGCGTTGCGCCATCAGGTCGACCATGAAGAACACGGAAGCAAAGTAGAGGATGGCCGGGATCAGCGCGGCCCAGATGATCTCGGTATAAGGAATGCCCGTGATCTCGGCCATGATGAAGGCGCCCGCGCCCATGATCGGCGGCATGATCTGCCCGCCCGAAGAGGCCGCGGCCTCGACCGCCGCGGAGGTCTGGCTGCGGTAGCCCACCTTCTTCATCAGCGGAATGGTGAGCGAGCCGGTCGAGACGACGTTGCCCGCCGAGGTGCCGTTGATCATCCCCATCAGGCCGGAGGCGAAGACGGCCACCTTGGCCGGACCGCCGCGTTTGTGGCCCGCAGCGGCGAAGGCGACGTTGACGAAGTAGGCGCCCACATGGGTGGCCTGAAGGAAGGCCGCGAAGATCACGAAAAGCACGATGTAGGTCGAGGAGATCGCGATCGGCGCGCTGAGAATGCCGTTGTCGGTGAAGATGTAGGAGAAGAACCGCTTCGGCTCGTAGCCGCCGTGGTTCAGGATGCCCGGCAGCCACGGCCCCGCGAAGGCATAGGCCACGAAGACGGCGGAGATGATCACCAGCGCCATCCCGGCCATGCGCCGCACCGCCTCGAGGATCAGGATCACGCCAGTGATGGCCGCCCACATGTCGCCTGGCTGGGCCATGGGCATGCCGGCCCGCATCTGGAGCGCGCGCGCGAAGTAGATGACATAGCCGATCGACGCCGCCGTTGCCACGGTGAGGAGAATGTCGGCCAGCGTCCAGGCGCCGATGCGCCGGTCCTCGAACAGCCAGCCATGCAGCATCGCAGCCGTCGTCCCGAGGGTCAGCGGGATGCCGAAGCTCGTCACCGCCCAGCCCGGCGGCACGGCATTGCCGAGAAACCACCAGTTGCCCCAGACCGCCAGGATCGCAGCAGCGCCGAACAGCGTGCCTGCCGCCGCCAGCGCCAGAAGGATCGTGTTGCCGATGCTGCGGCGGGACGCCGCCTGATCGGGAACGACGCCATAGGCGCCGTAGAGCAGGAAGCCAAGTGCCAGCCCGCCGCCCAGATGCAGCAGGCGGTAGGTCCAGGTTTCGAGAGGATAGAGGTTCATCACCGCCAGGTGGAACACCGCATAGGCGGCGCAGGCGGTGGCGAAGAGGTAGTGACGCGGACCAACGAAGACGCGCTGGTTGCCTGCCGGCGGATCATCGTCGACGGCGGCCGTGGCAACCACCGGGCTGGTCAGCTCATCGAGGGCCTCCGATGAGGGGATCGTCTTGCTATCAGAATGGGTCATCGCATCACCGGATTGCCAAGGGAAATCAGTGCCGCGGACGAGGTGAACCCCGTCCGCGGCGCATCGCGCTGGGGAGGCTCAGCGCAGATCTTCGGGAATGGTGATGCCGATTTCCTCGTAGTAGCGCACCGCGCCAGGGTGGAACGGCATGAAGTTGTTCGTGTCCCAGTTCTCGGCCAGTGTCTCGACCGCCGAGGCGTGGAGCTGCTTCATCCGCGCGTTGTCCTCGAGCGCGAGCTTGGTGATCTCGTAGGCGAGGCTTTCCGGCAGATCCTGATGCGCGATGGCGAAGTTCCACATCGACACCGAGGGGATGTCCTCATCCTGCCCCTCATAGGTGCCGGCGGGAATGGTGAAGTCCTGCATCGAGGGCGCCGCTTCCTTGAAGGTCGCCTTGTCCTCCTCCGAAAGCGGAAGGAAGGTCACGTCGTTCTGGATGGCCAGTTCGCTGAAGGCGCTGGTGGGCAGGCCGGCCGCATAGACGAAGGCGTCGATCAGCCCGTCGGCGAGCTGGCCCGCACCGTCGGAGCCGCCCGCGAAGCTGGCCTTCACGTCGATCCCGGCGGTGTCGAAGTAGCGCTGCCAATAGGTGGCCGAAGTGCCCGAGGCCGGCCCGAGATTGACGCGCTTGCCTTCGAGATCCTCGATGGAGTCGATGCCCGAAGAGGACAGCACGACCGCCTGAAGCGGCGTCTGATACATTGGGAAGAGGGCGCGCAGGTTGCCCGCTTCCATGCCGGGCATCAGCTCGTTCTCGCCCGCCATGGCCTCCTGCGCGGGGCCGGTGGTGCTGAAACCGACCAGCGTCTCGCCGGTCTCGACCAGCACCACGTTCTGCACCGGGCCACCGGTGATCTCGACGCTGGTAGGCAGTCCGAGCCGCTCACCGATCATCGAGCCGAGACCAGAGCCCCAGACGAAGTAGGTGCCGCCCTGCGATCCAGTCGAGATACTCAGGCTGTCGGGCCAATCGGCGCGGTCCTGCGCGTTCGCTGGAAAGGCCGCAATCGTGCTCGCGGCGAGAATGGCATAGGTTGTCATCTTCATGGTTTTCATTCCTCCCTGGTGCTCCTCCTGCACCACGCCGAAAGGCGCGATGCCGTGATCCTCACCATGGCAAGAAATGCTTGGCGCGGCATACGCGCCGAAGATTATATTATCATCTGATATTATCGGGCGCTTTGTTCGATCGCCTCCATATGCCGGTCGAGCTCCTCCAAAAGCGCGTCGCGCTGCGCGTCCCGCGTGCCGCGCGCCCATGCTGCGGCGAGGATGAGCTTCGAGCGGCTTGCGCCCTGCGGCATCGAGAGGCGCACGAAGCGCACGCCGGGAACCGCGATCCGCGCGGTCCAGCGCGGCACGATCGCAAGACCGGTCCCGGTCGCGACGAGGTTGACGATGGTGTGCTTTTCTTCCGCCACCTGCGCAACGCGCGCGGTCAGCCCGGCATCGATAAACAGCTTGATCGTCAGGTCGTGCGAATGCGGTCGTGAGCGACGATCCGGCACGATCAGCGGCGCATCCGCAAGATCGGTCACCGCGATCTCGTCGCGTTCAGCAAGCGGGTGATTGACCGGCAGGGCCACCACCGCCGTCTCGAAGAACAGGATGCGGAAGTTGATCCGAGCATCGCGCGTGTCGGGCGGGCGGCAGAAAGCGATGTCCAGGCTGCCGCTCAGCAGCTTCGGCAGCAGGTGGATCGTCTTCTGCTCGATCAGCTGCACCTCGATGTCGGGGTGATCCTCGCGCAGGTATCGCAGCAGCTGCGGCATCAGCCCGGCCGCGGCGCTGTCGATCGCGCCGACCCGCAGCACCGGCGCCTCGGTCTTACGGATATGGCGGATCTTTTCCTCCAGCAACTCGGCCTGGGCGATCATCTCGCGCACGTCCTCGAGGATCGCGGCGCCTGCCTCGGTCAGGGTCACGCTACGGGTGGTGCGCAAGAACAGCTTGGTGTCGAGCTGCTCTTCGAGGATGCGGATCTGCCGGCCCAGCGAGGCCGGCAGCATACCCAGAGATTGCGCGGCGCGGCCGAAATGCAGCGCATCCGCTGCCGCGACGAAGCACCTGAGGTGAGAGATATCCATGCCGATGCCCATACCAGGGAAATTGTTCCAGATCAGTATATAATCATCCGCGCGTTGAGAGGTCGAGCCCGCCGCTCGTAACGTCGATCTCGACAGCACCGGCATGGCGTCGTCGCAACATCGCTTGCGGCACGGACCGGTGCGCCAGCGACGCCCGGAGGAGGCCCCATGAAGACCTATAAGATCGCATCCATTCCCGCAGACGGCATCGGCCCGGAGGTCATCGCCGCCGGGCTCCAGACGCTCGAGGCGCTGTCGCGGCGCGACGGCGGCTTCGCGCTCGAAGTCACCGAGTTCGACTGGAGTTCGGAACGCTACAAGAAGACCGGCGCGCTGATGCCCGAGGACGGCCCAGACCAGCTCAGGGCTTTCGACGCGATCTTCTTCGGCGCCGTCGGCGCGCCCGACGTGCCCGACCATATCACGCTTTGGGGCCTGCGGCTGCCGATCTGCCAGGGCTTCGACCAGTATGCCAACGTGCGGCCCACCAAGATCCTGCCCGGCATCACTTCGCCGCTTGCGGGCGTGGGTGCGGGCGATCTCGATTGGGTCATCGTGCGCGAGAACTCCGAAGGCGAATATTCCGGCCATGGCGGCCGCGCCCACAAGGGCCTGCCAGAGGAAGTCGGCACCGAGGTCTCGATCTTCACCCGCGTCGGCGTGACCCGGATCATGCGTTACGCCTTCGCGCTGGCGCAATCGCGGCCCCGCAAGTTCCTGACCGTGGTGACCAAGTCGAACGCGCAGCGCTTCGGCATGGTGATGTGGGACGAGATCGCGGCCGAGGTCTCCAAGGAGTTCCCGGACGTGACATGGGACAAGATGCTGGTCGACGCCATGACGGTGCGCATGGTGAAGAACCCCAAGAGCCTCGACACCATTGTCGCCACCAACCTGCATGCCGACATCCTGTCGGATCTCGCCGGTGCGCTCGCGGGCTCGCTCGGCGTTGCGCCGACCGGCAATATCGACCCTGAGAAACGCTACCCTTCGATGTTCGAGCCGATCCACGGCTCGGCCTTCGACATCACCGGCAAGGGCATCGCCAACCCGGTCGCGACCTTCTGGACCGCGAGCCAGATGCTGGAGCATCTGGGCGAGAAAGACGCCGCCGACCGGCTGATGCGAGCGGTGGAGAAGGTCTGCGCCGATGGCATCCTGACCCCGGATGTCGGCGGCGAGGCGACAACGCAGCAGGTGACCGACGCGGTCTGTGACGCGATCCGCGGCGAGAACATCTGAGATGGGCGTGAGCGACCACGACGCCCCCGCGTTGCTGCGCCGGCTGTTCGACGTCGCCGTGGCAGCCGCCGACCCGGCCGAGGTGCTGGCGCGGCACCTGCCGGTGAAGCCCTCCGGGCGCTGTGTCGTCGTCGGTGCGGGCAAGTCGGCGGCGGCGATGGCGCGCGCCGTCGAGGTGGCCTGGCCCGACGTCGATCTCTCGGGCGTCGTGGTCACGCGCTACGGCCACGCGGTGCCGACCGAGCGCATCACGGTGCGCGAGGCATCTCACCCGGTGCCGGATGCCGCCGGAGAGGCTGCGGCGCAGGAGATCCTCGCCGCCGTCGCCTCGGCCGGGCCCGATGATCTGGTGCTGGCGCTGATCTCCGGCGGCGGATCGGCGCTGATGACGCTGCCGCGCGAGCCCCTGACGCTCGACGATCTGATCGCCGTCAACCGGGTGCTGCTGCGCTCTGGGCTGACCATCGATGACATGAACCGGGTGCGGCGGCGGCTCGACCAGATCAAGGGCGGTGGACTGCTGCGGGCCGCGAATGGCGCGCGGCTGGTCACCCTGGCGATCTCGGACGTGCCAGGCGATGACCCGGCCGCCATCGCTTCGGGGCCGACCGTGCCCGACCCGAGCGCCACCGACGACCTGTCGCACTTGGTCGAACGCCTCGGCCCAAACCTGCCGGAGGCGGCGCGCGCGGTGCTTCTGGCACCGGGCGACGCGCAGCCCGATACGACACCGGATTTCCGTCTGATCGCCGCACCGCAGATGTCTCTGGAAGCGGCGGCGGAGGCGGCCCGTGCCGCTGGCGTGACGCCCCTGATTCTCGGCGACGCTCTGGAGGGTGAGGCGCGCGAGCTGGGCATCGTCATGGCTGGCATCGCGCGTGCCGTGGCCGCGCATGGGGCCCCGTTGCCTGCGCCCGCCGTTCTGCTTTCGGGCGGCGAGACCACCGTGACCATCGGCGATGCCACGCCGGGTCGCGGCGGTCGGAATACCGAGTTCCTTCTCGCGCTGACCTGCACCTTGAGAGGTCACCCTCGCGTCCATGCACTCGCCGGCGACACCGACGGCATCGACGGCACCGAGGACGCAGCCGGTGCGCTGGTAGGTCCCGACACGCTAAGCCGTGCCCGCGAGGTCGACTGCGACCCGCGCCGGATGCTGGCGGTGCATGACAGCTACAGCCTGTTCGACCGGATCGACACCCTGATCCGCACCGGACCGACCCTGACCAACGTCAATGATTTCCGGGCCGTGCTTGTGCTGTGAGACCGCCCCCGAGCTTCCCGAGGACCCTCCATGCTTCGCAACCGACGCGCCAAGATCATTGCCACCGTCGGGCCGGCCTCGGCCGCGCCCTTCATGCTACGCAACCTGTTCAACAAGGGCGTGGATACGTTTCGGCTCAACTTCAGCCACGGCGACCATGCCAGTCATGCCGCGGTGATCCGCGCGATCCGCGCGCTCGAGACCGAGGTCGGCGTGCCGATCGGCATCCTTCAGGATCTTCAGGGGCCGAAAATTCGGCTCGGCCGGCTGCCGGGGGGATGCCGTGTCCTCGACCGTCATGAACGGGTCTTCTTCACGCTGACTGAAAGCACCGAAGCGATCACTGCCCTACCGCTGCCGCATGCGGAAGTCTTCGCGGCCATCGCGCCGGGTCATCGGTTGTTCATCGATGACGGTCGGGTGCGGCTTCGTGTCGTGTCGGCTGATGCCGAGCGCATTGAGGCCGAGGTGCTTGAGGGCGGCAAGGTCAGCGACCGCAAGGGCATCAACCTGCCCGACACCCTGCTGGAACTTCCCGTTCTCACGGAGAAAGACCGCGCCGATCTCGAGTTCGGCCTGGACCATGGAGTCGACTGGGTCGCCTTGTCGTTCGTGCAGCGGGCATCGGATCTCGACGAAATCCGCGAACTTATCGCCGGACAAGCAGGCCTGGCGTCAAAGATCGAGAAGCCCTCGGCCTTGGCGGAGATCGAGGCTATTGTGCGCTCCTCCGATGCCATCATGATCGCGCGCGGCGATCTTGGCGTGGAGATTCCGCCCGAAGACGTGCCGGGGCGGCAGAAGGAAATCATCGCGCTCTGCCGCCGCGAGAGCCGGCCCGTGATCGTCGCCACCCAGATGCTCGAGTCGATGACCGCTTCGCCGATGCCCACCCGCGCCGAAGCGTCCGATGTCGCCACGGCGATTTATGATGGCATCGACGCGGTGATGCTGTCCGCCGAAAGCGCCACGGGGGCGTTTCCGGTCGAGGCCGTGGAAGTCATGGATCGCATCATCCGGCGCACCGAGGCGCATGAGGCTTATGGCCGCAGCATCGCGGCCTCGCGCGAAGCTCCCTTCGATGCGGCCGGGTCTATAGCCGATGCAGGCGCAAAACTGGCATGCGCGCTGCGCGCCCGGTGCCTCGTCGCCTATTCCGTCAGTGGCACCACGGCACATCGTGTCGCTGCCCGCCGACCGGCCCTGCCGCTTATCGTCGTTACCAAGGAGACCAGCGTCTCACGCAGGATGGCCCTGGTTTGGGGCGTGCGTTCCGTGCTCGAGACGGCCGAGCTGAACTATGACAGCATGGACTCCATGGCCCGCGAGGAAAGCGCCCGGCTCATCGAAGTGGCAGCCGGCGACACCTGTGTCATTCTCGCAGGTGTGCCGTTCGGCCAGACAGGTAGCACCAACAACATCCGCGTTGCTCGCTATCGCTGAAGCCCGCCCCCCGCCGAAAGAGGGGACGGCTGCTGAGCAGGATGTAGCGCCCCTGGGCCGAAGTCTTGGGCGCGGTAGCGCGCCCGACCGAGACCTGCCGGCTATGCGTTCAACTCATCCCGCCAGCCATGCTCGGGAGAAAAGCCCAGCAATTCGCGCGCCTTGTCGATGGCGTAGAAGGTCTCGGTCTCGGCCATCTCCCGCTTCACGGGCACGTCCGGGTAGAATCGGCGCCTCACCTCCGCGTTGCTGATGCCGACCGACAGGTCCGGATTGGCGACGTTGAACACCTGGTAGCCGAGTCCGTCGGTCTGAAGGCAGCGCTCGACCATCTGGCCGAGATCGCGGGCATCGATATAGGCGAAGATGTTGCGCCGTCGCAGCGCCGGATCATCGAGATAGGCCGGGAAGTCGCGGGCGTATTCGTGCGGCTCGATGACGTTGTTGATCCTCAGCCCGTAGACGTCGGCGGCGGTGCGCGCCTGGAAGCTGCGCGCGGCGGCCTCGTTCGCGACCTTGGACATGGCATAGCTGTCCTGCGGCACGGTGGGGTGCTCCTCGTCCACCGGCAGGTAGTCCGGGCGCATATCGCCCTGTGCGAAACAGATCCCGTATGTTGTCTCGGAGGAGGCGAAAATCACCTTGGGAATGCCCAGCTTCGCCGCCGCTTCGAGCACGTTGTAGGTCGACATGACATTGACGCGGTAGGTCTCGCAGTCAGGCTCGATCAGGATGCGCGGCAGGGCAGCGAAATGCACGATAGCATCGTAGCGCGGCACCGTTGCGAGATCGAGTTCGTCGAGCCCGGCCAGCGCGCTCAGAGCGTTGAACACCTGCCCGCTATCGGTCAGCTCGACGCGCAAATTATCGACACCAGGCAAGTCGAGCGGCACGCGGTCGGCGTTGACCACCCGATGCCCGCGTTCGAGCAGGTAGGGGATGACATGGCGCCCGGCCTTGCCGGAGCCACCCGTAAAGAAGATCCGCATGCCAGTCTCTTATCTGTTGCACCTGCGCGCAGAATAGAGAGCTACCCCGACGAAACAAGCGCACAGAGACGTTCGAGAGACGACTTCGAGGCAAATCAGAAACAAGCCAGATCTGGCGCCGAAGCGGCCGTTCGGGTTGCGCGCAGCGAGCGGCCGCTCACCGCCCTTCGTGACTGGGGCCTGCGCAGGCGAAGCGACGATCGAGCGCTCGCAGCGAACGGCGGGAAGGTCCGCTGAGTTGTCCTTGGTCTTGGCGGCGTCCAAGGCCCGCTTCGAGCCCTTTCACAGCATTCGAAAAGCCTGAGCCGCTCTTCCTTTCTCCGCCAAGCAGGCCATCATGCCGAACGCGGCGACGTTGAGTTCCCGACCCAATTCGCACAGCTTTATACTTATCGTTGCCGACTTATTTACGCAAGCTCAAGCGCGAGCGGGCACACTGACGTCAGCGCATCCAAATCGCTTTTGCGTCGCCAAATAATTGGTGAGCCCTCTTGGCTATTGACGTATCGTCCCACTCCTGGAAGTCATCCAAGATCTTTCTGTTAATCATTAGCATGGTGTGATCATGCAGGCCGCGCCGTTTGCCGGGCTGCTTTTCACTCAGAGGTAACCACGGTCCATTTGACAAGCTTGGATTGAGCTTTTTACTCACCAAGGTTAGATTTCCAATTCCCTGCAGATTGGCCTTGCGCTCTTCGGCACTTATTCCTTCTGGAACTGGCCAGTGGACCTCCCAGGCTCGGGGTAAAATATGCTCAATCTGGAGCTGCAACCAATCGAAATGCATTAGCGGTTCGGCTTTGCCGTTTTGGGTTTGGTATCTATGCTCAAGAGCCTGAAGGAGCATTAGGACTCGGTCGCGCTTAAAATACCCATAGAATTGCCGAGACACCCAGTTGCGCTGAAAGACTACGTCGGAGGGCCATTCGTCGGAGCCAGTAAGCGACTTCAAAACGTCCTGAAGGATGTCACTTGTTCGCCGGTCGGTTTGCGCCCGGATCTCTCCCAAGATCGATAACGCCAAGCTACCATAGCTTCGTGTTTGAGCGCCGCAGACAAAACGTCGAACCAGATAGCTCTCAAGAATTGCGCCGAATTCATCAGCATCTTGAGGGTCTTCTTCTGTGCGAGCGATCACTTCGAGCAATAGGGGATGAAAGACAACAATATCAAGTCGCTTTAGGCGCTCCAGGAATAATTCGAATCGACGCGTTCCATTGGGTTTATCAATTATTACAAATCGCTTTGCATCGGCATGGATCAGGGACATTAAGTCCGAAACCACGACTGTGTAATTGCTGTTTCTATGACTACCTTCTGCATATCGCAAAAATAGATCGTATAGATGTTTAGCTGAAACTGCCTCCCCGGTTTCCTTGGAAAGCCAGTTCTGCAAGAACGTGTCAACGCGAGCGCGAGCGGCGTGGCCGGTGCCCACCTTGGCGCGCCAGTAACTGTGATCGCGATCGAACAGGCGCCAATAGCTTTCGTATAGTGCAGCCGCATCGAGCTTCTGCTTCGAGGCCTCCCACAATAGCCAGTTCTTTATGAGGTCCGCAGGGAGAAGTGGTGTCCCGTGGGCATTAAGTGTTTCGAAGATTGCCTGAGGTTCGTCGCCCCGATCGAGATCGAGAACAATGAGCCTCATATAGTTCCTAACAGCCTCCGATAGAACGCGTGCTGACTCGGCAGGCTCGCCCGTATTTATGAAATCTGTTGCAGCATCGTAAAAATAGCGGTAGGCCTCAGCCATTCGGCCATTGCTCGCACAAGGCTGACTGGAAGCGTGGCTGTTCATGACTGCAATAAACGGCGCACGATCCTCATTCGTTGGCCAAACTTTATATACCTCTTCGTCGATAGCATCGTTTGCTGTAAGTTTAGAGATTTGACGTTTCGCAAGCTCAATCGATCTCCGATCATTCTCCGAGCAAGCTTCAAGAGATATGTCGATCGCATGTTCCACCGCCTTCAGCAGGATCTGGAGCGTGGTGAGACGCTGCTGGCCGTCGATAACTTCTCGTTTCGGAAGACTTCCGGTAGGTGTTGGCTTTTGTTCAAGGACTATCGTGCCTAAAAAATGGCTTGCTACAATACCATCGTCACGCCGTGCTCTTAGGCGATTCAATACCCCCAAAACATCGTCCCATAGAGGTGCCCATTGGTCCTCCCTGTTCCAAACGTAGGGCCTTTGAAAGAGAGGAACTGTATATCGCTGATCTTGGCTGAAAACCTGTGATATCTCTATATATGCCGGCTGCACCGCGATCCTCCTTTGGGCTGGCATCAGGTTGCCCCAGCCCATGGGTCCACGACAACCCGAGAGTGCGTTGCCCTTAGGTATTCTCGCCCTTCTAAGATGCTCTCGACCGCCAAGCGACAGTTGACCTGCCGTTCCTTTGTTTTAGCTGCCGCTGGCTCGCCTGCTCGTCGCCGTAGGTTACTCAGTGTTGCCGTCATCCCGCGCTTTAGTGATTGTTCGAGGCGCGCGCTTACCTTCGACGACCTCGCGGGTGTAAGGCAGAGTCCGCTGCGCGGACGTTGGCCCGGACTGCGGCGAATGACCGCTTCCCGCCCTTCGTGGTGAAAGGTTGGGAGTTCGCTGCGTTTAGCACGAATGTCGAGAGAAGGCTGCTTCCGGTCCTTTGCTGCACATAGCACGAACGGTCGGTCCGGGTCGTAGGTACAACTTCTTGCTACCGAACTAGGCAAGTTCGATCGAATGTGGGCAAATACGTGGATCTCAGTGCTGTCAGTCGAGCGCGAATACTCGTGGAAGGCGTTCGATGGCGGGTTTGAGGATGCTGATGGGCAACGTATCCCCATAGCGCTCCTCGGTCTCGTCTCGTCCCGCGTGCCCGATGATGTCTTTTTCGTACCCTGCCTTGAGTTCTGGATCCCGCTTGAGCTGGTTGACCACATAGTGGCGAAGAGAGTGGAAAACCTGTTCGGGCGAATTGTCGTTCTCATCGTTCCCGAGCTGTTGCGTCACGATCATTCTCCAGTTCCGGTCGAGCCGATCGCCATAGGTACCCTTGGTATGCTTCGGCCGCATGTCAGGGAATAGCTCTGCAAGTTTTGACTTTTTTTGGGCGTTCAGGTGCTCGATCAAGCCAAGCTCGATGAGGTGACTGTGAACCGGTACCTTACGGATCGAGGCCTCGTTCTTGAGGCGCCGGAGGTTCGAAAAGCGGATATCGAAGAACCAAAGGCCATTCTCGTCCTGACGGAGATCCTCGATCGCGAGGCCTGCAATCTCCGCGCGCCGGGCGCCGGTATACACAGCAATGAGAGGAACCCAGAACAAGCCGTCCTTGATGATTTTCTCGCCAGGGCGCAGGCGGCGGGTGAATCCGTGGCAGCCCGTCCAGACAGGATGCTCGAAAACCTTGCGAACCTCACTAATACTAAACGGCTTCCGGTCGTCCCGGGCCCGACGGTGGGACCGCACGCGCAGCTTGTCGAGCTTGATGGTTGAGCTGACAGGAATGCCGTCACTTTCTGCTCTATCGAGCAACTGTTTCAGCAGGCCAAGATTTCGGTTGATGGTTGCAGCGCTCAAACCTCTTTTCTCGGCAGGTAGGTGCGCTGCAGCCTCAATGATCTGCGGCACCGTGAGGTCACGATCCTTCGGGCTTTTCCCCCAGCTTTTGGGAAGCTTATGGTGGGAGTCCCTGAAGCGCGCGCAATGCCTGTGAGTCAGGTTTCGGACATCGCTGATCCCTGTGATCTGCTGCAGGATCCGTGCTGCGGTCATGATCTGCGTTTGAAACTTCTCGTCGACGCCGTCACGACTTTTGTCATCGACCAAACGAGCACAGACTGCGTCGATCCGACTATCGTATTCGAGGTCATCGGAGGGCATGTCTTCCTTGGTTTCCGTGGTCGTAAATGCAATGTCCGAGCGCTTAGTCGTGCAAGCCTCGTTACCTGCTGCGGGCTGGACCGGAAATGGGTGGGTACCGCGATCCATCGCAGGATCCGCGCTAGGAGGGGCATAGGCCGCGGTCATGGCCTCCCTCCTGATTTCAGCAGCGAGAGTGATCTCGGGGCTGATGTCGTCGGAAGCGTTCGAGGCTGCGCTTTCGAGGTAAGCCGCAGCGCGCCCCTTGAGAATGATCTGGCGGGCAGTGACCAGATCGAGGGCTGACAGGTTCCGTCGGCCAATGGCCTCGGAGGTCTTCCGACCGATCAGGCCCGCCCATGATCGAGAAAAACACGCGTCCCTAAGAACGTCCATATGGGCAGCGATGGAGCTGCATTCCTCCTCGCTCAGTCCCTCCCGCGCAAGCGACTGCCGGTCCTGTTCGCTGAGGCGTGCTGACTGGCCACGTGTCGCCATCAGCCTATGCGCATGTCCCGATACGAGATCGGCCCGCCGTTCCGCCTCGACCGCGTTCGGCGCGCCATCTGCGAGAGCGAGAAGCTCTTGCTTTGCAATCTGAGCCTGCGCGTCGCGCAAGCTATGCTCCAGCAAATGCCGGGCCTCTTCGGGGGAAAGGTTTTCGTGTTCCATGGCCCAAAATACAGCTTCGCTCTGCGCTGTCACAATAGCGGCGAGACGCCTAGCGGCCGGTAATCCACAGGTTTGTAAGCTCAACTGCATCACAACAGGCGCTCCACGCCTGACCAGCGTGCGAGGCAGCCGGCGGCGCCACGTATAGACGGCGCCTCTTCGGAAGACATGGTTCATTGCGGTCATGCCGCCCTCCATCGAGAGCAGGCGGTCCGAGATCCCCGTCATCCAGTGCTGCACCATGGTGTGACAGCTCTGTGTGACACGCCCCAGTCATGTTCAGGGGCATCAACAATATCAATGACTTGGGAAAAACCTGGCTGGGGTGGTAGGATTCGAACCTACGATACACGGTACCAAAAACCGATGCCTTACCACTTGGCTACACCCCAGCAGGTGTGGCGCTGTCTAACCTTGTCACTCGGGGGGTTCAAGATCTGAATTCAAGGTTTTTTCATCTTCCGCAAGGGCAATTGGGCCAAATTTTCGGGGCAGGCGGGCCGGGCGCGAGGCCGGCCCGCCGCGGGAGAAGATCAGACGCGGATCGGGTCGGCCTTGGCGAGGCGATCGAAGCCTATCAGCGTCTCGACAAGCTTGGGCATCTGCGACAGGGGCACCATGTTGGGGCCGTCCGAGGGGGCGGTGTCGGGGGTCTCGTGCGTCTCGATAAACACCGCCGCGATGCCCAGGCTGACGGCGGCGCGTGCCATCACGGGGGCGAATTCGCGCTGGCCACCCGATGCACCGCCCAGGCCGCCGGGCTGCTGCACCGAGTGGGTCGCGTCCATCACCACCGGGTAGCCCGTCTTCATCATCGTCGGCAATGAGCGCATGTCTGCCACCAGCGTGTTGTAGCCGAAGGAGACGCCGCGCTCGGTGAGCAGGATGCGGTGGTTGCCGGTCGAGGCCACCTTTTCGGCGACGTTGGCCATGTCCCACGGGGCGAGGAACTGGCCCTTCTTGACGTTGATCACGGCCCCCGTCTCGCCCGCGGCCAGAAGCAGGTCGGTCTGGCGACACAGGAAGGCCGGGATCTGCAGGATGTCGGCCACCTCGGCCACGGGCGCACAGTGGTCCGCCCCGTGGATGTCGGTGAGGACCGGGCAGCCGATGGCGCGCTTCACGTCCTCGAGCACGCGAAGCCCGGCTTCCATCCCGAGGCCGCGCTTGCCCGAGAGCGAGGTGCGGTTGGCCTTGTCGTAGCTGCCCTTGAACACGAATTGCGCGCCATGGGCCGCGCAGGCCTCGGCCATCCGGCCCGCGATCATCTGCGCGTGGTCCGAGGATTCGAGCTGGCAGGGCCCGGCGATCAGGGTGAGAGGGCGGTCGTTGCCGACCGTGAGTGAGCCGATGGAGACGTCGATCATGGGGCAGGGGCCTTTCGGGGTGCTGACAGGCCCCGGTCTAGCCTGCGCGGCGGGCGGCGTCACGCGCCGCCCGCGCCTCAGCTTGAAACCTGCTCGCGCAGGATCGAGACGGTGATCGACAGCATCAGGTAGATGCCCGCGAAGATTAGGAAGGCCAGCGCCGTGTTCTCAAGCGCCTTGGGATAGGTGGCCTCGTCGGGGGCCACCGGTTCCACACCGAGCGAGAGATAGCGCACCTGCCGGTTGGCCTCGATCTGCGCCGCCTCCATCTGCTGCAGCGCCTGCTGCACCAGAAGCGTCTGAAAGCCGTAATCCTCTTCGGCGAGGCGCAGTTCGGTGTTGCGCGCGGCGAGCGACGAGCCCGCCTCCGAGGCCTCGGTCATCTCGCGTCGCAGATCCGAAATCAGCGCTTCGATGCCGGTGATCTGGCTTCGGATCGAGTTCACCTGCGCCTCGTTGGGGCGGCGCACCGCGAGCCGGGTCTGCAGTTCGAGCTGGAGCTGCTGGCGCTGGCTTTCGAGCGCCGAGATCTGGCTGGTGCGCGCCGCCGTCTCGCCCACCGGGTCGATCTGCTGCACCTCCTGCTGGATGCGCAGCCAATTGGCGAGCGCCTCGGCCCGGCGCGTTTCGGCCGCCTCGTAGCTGTCGCGCGCACCTTGCATCTGGTCGTTGCGCAACCGCGCGGTGAGTTGGTCGACCTGATCCTCGGCATAGCTCAGAAGCGCTTCGGAAAACCGCTGCGAGGTCGCGGGGTCGGGGGCGATGACCTCCATCTTCACGATTCCCTCGGTCGGATCATAGGAGATCTTCACATGGTCTTGATAGATCGCGTAGGCCGCCTCGTTGGTCGCGGGTTCGGCCAGCCGCTGCAGCGGGTCGATCGCCGGGTCCGAGAACACCGCCTTGAATCCCTCCTCCTCGTCGAGCCGGACCATGGCGGCGCGCGAAGTGAGGTAGGATTGCACCGTGATGCTGTCCTGCTGGGTCGCCATCGAGGTGCCTTGAAACAGCCCGCCCAATCCCGCGCCGCTCTGCGGTTCGGCCTGCTGGATCACGAATTCCGACCGGGTGGCGTACATCGGCGTCGCCACGGCGAAGAAATAGTAGCCCGCCAGCACCGTGGGCAGCACCACGAACAGCATCAGGCGCAGCCCGAGCAGCGCCATCCGGCGACGGCGGCGGCGGGCGAGGTCGCGCTGGATGGTGCGGATCTCGGAGCCGCGCCGCTCGGCCGGGTCGATCTTCTCGGTCGAGGGCAGTTTCCGGTCGCCATCGAACACGGTCGAGGGCAGCTGCACGCGCGGCTCGGGCGCGACGAGTTGCCGCTCTTCTTCCTCCTGCGCGGGCACCACGAGTTCGATGATGTTCGAGCGCTGGAATGGATCGATGTCGAGCGCGCGCAGCTGGCGCACCGCGTCGAAATCCGACGCCACCTCAAGCCCATGCTTCTGCGCCACGCGGCGCGCCATGCGCAGCTGCCGCCCGGTCAGCCCCTCGCGGCGGATGCGGTCGATCTCCTGCGTGCCGGCGGGGGCGTCCTGCGCGCCTTGCGCGGTTGGCGGCGGTGCGGGATAGGGCCGGGCCTCGGGCGGGGCGTTCGAGGCGTCGCGGGCGACGGCCTCTCCTTCGGCGAGGCTGTCGGGCTCGGTTGCGTCGGGACGCGGTAGGCGCTGCTGCGTCACGCGCATCGACATGGCGGCGTCGGCGGATCGCGGTTCGCGCGGGGCGGCCTCGGGAATGGCCTCGGCCTGCGCCGGATCGGGCAGGCGTGGTGCCAGCGGGGCCTTGGGGCGCAGCCGGTAGCGGGTCACTTTAGGAGTGATAGTCATAAAGCTCCCGCGCCTCCTCGAGGCTGTCGAACATATGCAGCTTGCCATGCCGCAGCACCGCCGCCTGCCGGGCGAACCGCTCCAGCGTCTGCGGCTGATGCGAGACGATGATCACCGTCGTGGTTTCGAGCCGCTCGCGCAGGATCTCGCCCGCCTTTCGGTTGAATTCCGCATCCGTGGTCTGCGGCATGCCTTCGTCGATCAGGTAGATGTCGAAATCAAGCGCCAGCATCAACGAGAAGGTGAAGCGCGCCCGCATGCCCTGACTATAGGTGCCGACCGCCCGGTCGAAATATTCCTCGATGCCGCAGAGCCAGCGGCAGAAGGCCTCCACGTAGTCGGGATCGAGCCCGTAGAGCCGCGCGATGTAGCGCGCGTTCTCGCGCGCGGTGTGGCGCGGCACGACGCCGCCCATGAAGCCCAGCGGGAACGAGATCCGACAGCCGCGGGCGATCCGGCCCTCGTCGGGCTTTTCCAGCCCGGCCATCATGTTGATCAGTGTCGTCTTGCCGGTGCCGTTGGGTGCGAGGATGCCCAGCGAACGGCCCAGCTCGACCCGGAACGAGGCGCGGTCGAGGATGACCTTGCGCCGCGTGCCGGTCCAGAAGGACTTGCTGACCTGATCGAACTCAAGCATCCGCGCTCCGCCTTGGTTTTCCTCGTTGCGCTCCAACCCCCTGACGCCGGATCGGGTCGGCCCGCTATCCGTTCTAGTCGGGGTTTGTGGCAAAAGGACGCCAGAATTCCTAGCACGGCGGTGGAATGTTTCCCAATCCTGACCTGACGGCGCTTTCGTCCAAGGACCTTCGGCCCGGTTTGCGCGTTGGTGAGGAAAGACAACCTCGGGAAGGACAACATCATGCGCAAGTTCGTCAAGTACTTCGCTCTCTACAAGCTGGGCCGCAAGCTTCTGGGCGGTCGTCGCCGGGGTTGATCCCGGTTGCCGCGTCGAACCCGGAGCAGCAGGGGTCGCCGGTGATGGAAGAGCTTCGCGCCGACCTGTCCGCCTGCCGCCTCTGCGCCGACCGTTTCGCCGCCACCGCGACGCGGCATAGCCCGCGCCCGGTGGTCTGGTTCCGCCCCGGAGCCCGCCTGCTGATCGCGAGTCAGGCGCCGGGCCTGCGCGTGCACGAAGCGGGCACGCCGTTTTGGGATCGCTCCGGCACTCGGCTGCGCGATTGGCTCGGCCTCGACGAAAAAACGTTCTACGACCGGTCTCGGGTTGCCATCGTACCGATGGCCTTCTGCTTTCCCGGCTACGACGCCAAAGGCTCCGACCTGCCGCCGCCCCCCGTCTGCGCGCGGGTCTGGCGCGACCGTGTGCTGTCGCAGCTGAGCGACATACGTCTCACGGTGCTGATTGGCGGGGCGGCAATGAACTGGCATCTGGGGCGCGGTCCCGGCGTTACCGAACGAGTGCGTGCTTGGCGCGACCATGCGCCCGACGTGTTTCCCTTGCCTCACCCCTCGTGGCGCAATACCGCATGGCTCAAACGCAACCCGTGGTTCGGCGAGGAGGTGCTTCCCGCCCTGAAGGCCCGTGTGCGCGAGGTGATGGAGGACTAGCCCATGGAAACCGGTCTCGACGTGGCCTCGGCGGCCATGGACGCTGCCTCCGATGACGACGCGGCGCGGCTGCGCTATTACGGGCGTCTCGCGGATGCCGAGCTGTACCTGCTGCTCGCCGATGAGGCCGATGACGAGAGCGTCACCCTCGAGACCATCGAAGAGGCGGGCCAGAGCTACGCCGTGGCTTTCGATCGCGAAGAGCGGCTGTCGGAATATGCCGGTGCCGCCGCTTTCCACGCCGCCGTGCCGGGCCGGGCGCTGGCGCAAATCCTCGGCGCGCAGGGCTTGGGCCTCGCGCTCAACCCGCGCATCGCGCCTTCGGCGCGGCTGCTGCCGCCCGAGGCGCTGACCTGGCTGGCCGAAACGCTGACCCATGCGCCGCAGGAGGCCGCCGACCGCCCCGTCGCGGTGAACCCGCCCAGGGATTTCCCCGAAAACCTACTTGCCGCCCTCGACGAAAAGCTGGCCTCCGCGCGCGGTCTTGCCCGCGAGGCATGGCTGGTTCGGGTCGAATACGCCGATGGGCGCGAGGCGCCGCTTCTGGCCTTTCTCGACCCCGCCCCGGTGGCCGAGCGCGGTTTGGCCGTCGCGGTGGGCGAGGCGCTGACCTTTTCGGGGTTGGAGGAGGGCGCGCTCGACGTGACCTTCCTCGCCTCGGACAGCGAGACCGCGCGCCGCATCGCCCGCGTCGGCCTGCGTCTCAAGCTGCCGCAGCCGCATGTGGCGCCCGGCCCCAAGGCCCCCGGCATGGACCCCGGGAAACCGCCGCGTCTGCACTGACGGCCCCCTCACTCTTACAATTCACGAAACGACCCGCCGCCACGCGGGCCCGGTTTCAATACCCGCGCGCCCGGTCCACGAGATGCAAGAGCGGCTCGCCCGCCTCCGACCGCCGAATGTTCTCGGCGATCACCCGCGCCGCCGTGGCGGGCCGCGTGGCCGAGGCGACATGCGGCGTCACGGTGACGCGCGCATGGGCCCAATAGGGGTGATCGCGGGGCAGCGGCTCGGTCCGGAACACGTCGAGCGTGGCATGACCGATCCGGCCCGCATCGAGCGCCGAGAGTAGCGCGTCATCATCGACCAGCGCCCCGCGACCCGGATTGATGAGCGCCGCCCCCCGGGCGGGCAGGGCGAGACGGTCGGCGTCGAGCAGGTTCTCGGTCCGTGGCGTCAGCGGCAGCAGTGCCACGACAATCTGTGCCCCGCGCAGCGCCTCGGCCAGCCCCTCCTCTCCCGAAAGGCAGCGGATGCCGTCGATCGCCTTGGCCGTCCGGCTCCACCCGGTCACCGGGAACCCCAGACCCGCCAGCGCCTCTGCACAGGCCCGTCCCAGCGCGCCGAGGCCGAGCATCGTGACGGGCCGGTCGGCGGCGAGCGGCGGCGGCGCGGGGTGCCAGTCGCGCGCAAGGTTCGTCACATGCGCGTCCAGCCCGAGGTGATGGCGCAGCACGTGACCGGTCACGTATTCGACCATGCCACGCTCCAGTCCCGCATCGACCATCCGCGTCAGCGGCTGGGTCAGCGTCGCGTTGCCGACGATACGTTCCACCCCGGCCCAGAGGCTGAGCACGGCGCGGGTGCGGGTATAGGGCGTAAAATCGCGCAGCGTGTCGTTCGGCGCATAGATGATGTAATCGACGGTCCCCGGGGCGGCCTCGCGCACCAGATCCGCCGCGATCCCCGCCTCGGACAGGGCGGCAGGCAGCACGTCCCGGTAATCGGCCCAATCCTTCTCGGGCGCGGAGAACAGGATCTTCATCTCACCTCGGCTTGTGAACATGCGCGCTCTGCACCAGCCCGAAGGCCAGCAGCAGCACCAGCATCGCCGAGCCGCCATAGCTCACCAAGGGCAGCGGCACGCCGACCACGGGGGCGAGGCCCATCACCATCGACATGTTCACCGCAAAGAACAGGAAGAAGGTCATGGTGATCCCGAGCGTGACCAGAGAGGCGAAGCGGTCGCGGTTGTTCACTGCCGAGACCACGCAGAAAAAGATGATCAGCGCATAGAGAGCCAGCAGCGTCGAGGCCCCGACAAAGCCGAACTCTTCGGCCAGCGTCGTAAAAATGAAGTCGGTGTGCTTCTCGGGAAGGAAGTTGAGCCGCGATTGCGTGCCTTGCATGAAGCCGCGCCCGGTCCAGCCGCCTGATCCCAAAGCGATCTTGGCCTGTGTGATGTGGTAGCCCGCGCCAAGCGGGTCGTTCGACGGATCGAGAAAGGTGTCGATGCGGCGGTACTGGTAATCCTTGAGTAACTGCCAAGTTGTTCCACGTGACACGAAGACCGCATAGATCGCACCCACCCCGGCGGCGATCACGGTCGCGAAATAGGCCCAATGCACCCCGGCGGCGAACATCACCGTGGCACCCCCGATCAGCAAGAGCAGCGCCGTGCCGAGATCGGGCTGCGACAGCGTCAGCAGCGTCGGGATCGAGATGAACACCACCGGCAGCAGCACCCAGAAGATATGCGACACGCGTCTCAGCGGCAGCCAGTCGTAATAGGCTGCCAAAAGCATCACGAGGCTGACCTTCATCAGCTCCGAAGGCTGCAGGCGGATCGGCCCGAGGTCGATCCAGCGTTGCGCGCCCATGCCGACTTCGCCGAACATGTCGACCGCGACCAGCAGCGCCAGCGAGACGCCATAGGCCAGAAGCGCCATGTTGCGCCAGAACCAGATCGGCACCATGGCGACGACGATCATCGCCACCATGCCGACGCCGAAGCGCTTCATCTGCGGCTCCATCCACGGCGTAGCCGAACCGCCCGCCACCGAGTAGAGCATCAGAAAGCCGAAGCCCGAGACGGCGGCGAGCAAAAGCACCACCGGCCAGTTGAGGTAGAGCAGCTTGCGAAAGCCGCTGGGGACGAATTTCGCGTTCGCTTCGAGGTAGCTCATCTCAGGCCCTGTCGGAGGAGGTCATGCCGCGCGCGACATGGTTCTCGATCCGCTTTTGCTGCTCGGCGATCGTGTCGCGCAGGTTCGACGGATACGCCTCGAGCGGCGGCGCCCCGTCATAGAGCGCCTGCAGCGTCACGTCGCGTGCGATCGGGGCCGCGACCGAGGAGCCGCCGCCGCCATGTTCGACCACCACCGACACCGCGAAGCGCGGGTTCTCATAGGGGGCGAAGTTGACCCAGAGCGCATGGTCGCGCCGTTCCCATGGGAGGTCGGCGTTCGAGGTGACGCCGCGCGCGCGCTCGTCGGCGGTGATGCGGCGCACCTGACTGGTGCCGGACTTGCCTGCCATCTGCATGCCCTCGGCCACGATCCGCGCGCCGTAACCGGTGCCGCGCGCGGCGTTCGACACGTCGTTCATCGCCGCGCGTACCCGGCGCAGGTAGTTCTCGTTGAGGCCCATGGGCTCGCCCGCACCGGAGGGCTGGACCACGCCGCCGATCGAATGCACGAGGCGCGGCCTCACGTCGCGTCCGGTGGCGAGCCGCGCCGACATCACCGCGAGTTGCAGCGGCGTCGCCAGCACGTAGCCCTGACCGATCGAGGCGTTGACCGTGTCGCCGATGCGCCAGGCCTCGCCATAGCGGTCGCGCTTCCACTTGGTGTCGGGGGCCACGCCTTCGCTCACCGCCGACATCGGCACGTCGAGCGGCACGCCGACCCCGAGGCGGCGCGCCATCTCGGCGATGCGGTCGATGCCGATCTTCTGGCTGATCTCGTAGTAATAGACGTCGCAGCTCTCCTGCAGGGAGCGGTGCATGTTGACATTGCCATGGCCGCCGCGCTTCCAGCAGTGGAAGCGCGAGCCGCCGACCTCGGTAAAGCCGGGGCAGTATTCGGTGTCTTCGGGCCCGACGAGCCCCGATTCCAGCGCCGCCATCGCCACCACCATCTTGAAGGTGGAGCCGGGCGGATAGGCCCCCTGCACGGTCTTGGCCGAGAGCGGGCGGTATTTGTTCTCGTTGAGCCCGCGCCAGTCCGGCCCCGAGATGCCGCGCACGAAGAGGTTCGGATCGAAGGTCGGCGCCGAGGCCACGGCGCGCAGGTCGCCGGTCTCGAGATCGATCACCACGACGGAGGCGCTTTCGCCTTCGAGACGGGCCTCGGTGTAGCTTTGCAGCCTGCTGTCGAGGGTAAGCTGCATGTCGGCGCCCGACTTGCCTTCCTCGCGGTCGAGCTCGCGCATCACCCGGCCGGTGGCGTTGACCTCGATCCGCTTGGTGCCGGCCGAGCCACGCAGCTCCTCCTCGAACTTGGCCTCGACCCCGGTTTTGCCGATCTGGAAACGCGGGATCTGCATCAGCGGATCGGGGTCCTCCATCTTCGACAGGTCGTAATCCGAGACCGGGCCGACATAGCCCACCACATGCGCCGTGTCCGAGCCGCGCGGATAATGCCGCGACAGGCCGACCTCGGCGGTGATGCCCGGCAGGGCGGGGGTGTTGACCGTGACCTTGGCCACGTCGTCCCACGGCACACGCTCGGCCACGGTGACGGGGACGAAGCCGGGGCGGCGCTGCATCTCGGCCTTGGCGCTTTCGACCGCGCCCTCGGGCAGCGAGATCAGCCGCGCCAGCCGGTCGAGCGTGTCGTCCACGTCGCCCGCATCCTCGCGCGTGATGACGATGCGGTAGTTCTGTTCGTTCACCGCGAGCGGCGCGCCGTTGCGGTCGAAAATCAGCCCGCGCGAGGGGGGGATCAGCCGCATGTTGATGCGGTTCTCTTCGGCAAGCGTGCGGTAGATCTCGCCTTCCTCGACCTGCATGGAGCGCATCCGCCAGCCCAGCACGCCGACCATGGCCAGCTGCGAGGCGCCGATGACGAGGCTGCGCCGTCCGATGCGGCGGGCGCTTTCGGCGGTTTCCTTGGGCGGGCGTTTCATGCCGAGATCCTCCGGCGGCTGTCGGTCGGGTTGCGCGCGACGCCCAGAAGCCAGCGCGCGGCGAAAGCGACGATCGGATAGGCCAGCGCGGTCGCGAGAGCCTGGCTCGCCACCAGTGCGGCGGGCGGGGTCGGGATCACGGCGATCAGCATCACCGCCTGCGCGGCCGCGAGGATGCCCGCCACCGCGAGGCTCGCCGCGAGCCATTCGGTGGGAAAGCCGCCGGCGCGCAGCCGCAGGTGCCTGCGGCGCAGCATCTCGGTGGCGAACACGGTCAGAGCCGCGACCAGCCCCGGCGGACGCTGGAACAGGAAATCGGCCAGAAGCACGATCCCCGCGACCAGCCAGACCGGCAGCAGGCGCGGCCGCCGCAGCGTCCACAACAGCAGCACCGCCAGCAGCAGGTCCGGCCCCGCCCAACGCGGCGGCAGCGTGTCGAGCGGCAGCAGCCGGGCGATGATGAGCACGAGCGCCAGGGCCGCGACGCCCAGTCGGCCCAGCCAGAGCCTCGTGGGGCGCGGGTTAGCCATCGGGGGTCTCCGCGCCGGCCTCGGGGCCGTCCTGCACCTGCCCGAGGCTTTCGGGGGCAGGGGCGGGCGGACCGAAGATCTCCCGTGGCTCGGGCACGATCAGGCGGCCGGTCTCGTCGAGCGTCTCGGCCTGATGGCTGCGCAGCACCCGCAGGAATTCGAGCCTTTCGTAATCGGCGGCAAGCCGGATGCGCAGACGCCCGTCGGCCCCCATCGTCACCTGACCCACCAGCAGGTCGGCGGGGAACATGCCGCCATCGCCCGACGACACGACCCGGTCGCCGGGGCGCACAAGGTCGGGGTTTTCGAGGAAATCGATCGGCGGATAGACCGTGTTGTCGCCCGCGAGGATCGCGCGCTGTCCCGAGGGCTGGATCGTCACCGGGATGCGCGACGAGGTGTCGGTGAGCAGCAAGACCCGGCTGGTGGCGCGGCCCACGCCCGAAATCCGGCCCACGAGGCCGATCCCGTCCATTGCGGGCCAGCCGTCGAGCACGCCGTCGCGCGCGCCGACATTGAGCAGCACCGATTGCCGGAAGGGCGAACCGCTATCGGCCATCACCACGCCGGTGATGTAGGTCAGCCGCGGGTCGAGCCGCACATTGTTGAGATCGAGAAGCTTGGCGTTCTCCTGCTCGAGCTGCAGCGCCGCCTCGCGCCACGCGCGCATCTGCTGAAGCTCGCGCCGGAGCTGCTGGTTCTGCTCGTGCAGATGCGCGTAGCTCTGGAAATTGGAGGCCATAGTGAAAAGGCCGGTGACCGGGGCCAGCGCCCAGTCGAAGGAGGGCAGCACCCGGTCGATCACTTCGGCGCGCATCCGCTCGACGCGGGGGCTATCGATGCGCCACACCGCGAACAGCGCGATCAGCGCAAGCATCAGCAGCCCGACCAGCAACCTGCGGATCGGGCGGGCAAAATCCTCGCCGCTGTGTCGTGGTTTCGCCAAGGAGCGCGCACCCCCTCGTGATTTGGCATGTCGCCCCCGCGGATGGGGCAGGACGCCCCTCGGGGGCGCCGCGATCAGCTGTCGTAGTCTATCACATGACGCAGCTGTTTTTCGTATTCCAGCGCCTTGCCGGTGCCCAAGGCCACACAGTTGAGTGACTCGTCGGCGACCGAGATGGCGAGGCCGGTCTGCTCGCGCAGCGCGAGGTCGAGCTGGCCCAGAAGCGCGCCGCCACCGGTCAGCATCACGCCGCGATCGACGATGTCGGCGGCGAGATCGGGGGGCGTCGCCTCGAGCGCGGTCATCACCGCCTCGCAGATCTGCTGCACCGGCTCGGCCAGTGCCTCGGCGATCTGCGCTTGGGAGATTTCGGTCTCCTTGGGCACGCCGTTCAGAAGATCGCGGCCGCGGATCTGCATCGACTGGCCGCGCCCGTCATCGGGCATGCGGGCGGTGCCGATCTGGGTCTTGATCCGCTCGGCCGTGGCCTCGCCCACCAGAAGATTGTGCTGGCGGCGCAGGTAGCTGACGATCGCCTCGTCCATCCGGTCGCCACCGACGCGCACCGAGCGGGCATAGACGATGTCGCCAAGCGACAGCACCGCCACCTCGGTGGTGCCGCCGCCGATGTCGACGACCATGTTGCCGGTCGGATCGGTGATCGGCATGCCCGATCCGATCGCCGCCGCGATGGGTTCCGCGATCAGCCCCGCGCGCCGCGCGCCGGCCGAAAGCACCGACTGTCGGATCGCGCGCTTCTCCACCGGGGTCGCGCCATGCGGCACACAGACGATGATCTTGGGCTTCGAGAAGGTCGTGCGCTTGTGCACCTTGCGGATGAAATACTTGATCATCTCCTCGGCGACGTCGAAATCGGCGATGACGCCTTCGCGCATCGGCCGGATCGCCTGGATCGAGCCGGGGGTCCGGCCAAGCATCAGCTTGGCGTCCTCGCCCACGGCGAGAACCTTCTTCACCCCGTCCTTGACATGATACGCCACCACCGAGGGCTCCGAGAGCACGATGCCACGTCCCTTGACGTAGACCAGCGTGTTCGCCGTCCCTAGGTCGATCGCCATGTCAGACGAAAACAAGCTGCCCAATCCGAACATGGCGTGATCTATCCCGTTCCCAGTGCTGTGATGCCCCGCGACTCCGAAACGCCTGCGGGCTTCGCGCCTTATAGGCATAGCGGTGCGGCGCGGAAAGGGCCGAGGCGCCCCCGTGTCAGCGCATTTTCGCCGCACCGCCGCAATCCGGCACCCCGGAGGGACGCGGCCCGCGCCGTGTCCCCTTGGTTGTCACTCGCTCGCGTCCATGTAACCCACGCCCTTCATGTCGGCGCCAGGGGCGGTCTGTTCGCGCCGCACCAGAAGCCGGTTCACGGCGTTGATATAGGCCTTGGCGCTCGCCACGACGGTGTCGGTATCGGCCGACTGGCCGGTCGCGATGCGCCCGTCTTCCTCGAGACGCACCGACACCGTGGCCTGCGCGTCGGTGCCTTCTGTGACGGCCGCCACCTGATAGAGCTGCAGCCGCGCCTCGTGCGGAAACAGCGCCTTGATCGCGTTGAAGGTGGCGTCCACGGGACCGTCACCGGTGGCGTCGACCGATTTTTCCTCGTCGTCGATCGTCAGCGTCATCGCCGCGTGCTGCGGCCCTTCGGTGCCGCAGATCACCTTGAGCGACTTGAGCCGGACCCGGTCGGAGACCGCCTCGTTCTGGCGCACCAGCGCGATCAGGTCGTCGTCATAGACCTCCTTCTTGCGGTCGGCGAGATCCTTGAACCGCACGAAGGTGTCGTTGAGCTGGTTGTCGGCCATCTCGAAGCCCAGCGCCTTGAGCTTGGAGCGCAGCGCCGCGCGGCCCGAATGCTTGCCCAGCGGCAGCGAAGTGCCAGCGAGACCGACATCCTCGGGGCGCATGATCTCGAAGGTCTCGGCGTTCTTGAGCATCCCGTCCTGATGGATGCCGCTTTCATGCGCGAAAGCGTTCTTTCCGACGATTGCCTTGTTGAACTGCACCGGAAAGCCCGAGACGGTGGCGACCCGGCGCGAGATGTTCATGATCTTGCGGGTGTCGACGCCGGTGTCCCATGGCATGATGTCGTGGCGCACCTTGAGCGCCATCACGACCTCCTCGAGCGCGGTGTTGCCCGCGCGCTCACCCAGACCGTTGATCGTGCATTCGATCTGCCGCGCGCCGCCCTCGACGGCGGCCAGTGAATTGGCCGTCGCCATGCCCAGATCGTTGTGGCAGTGGGTCGCGAAGATGATCTCGTCCGCGCCCGGCACCTCGGCGATCAGCCGGCGGATCAGGTCGGCGCTCTCGACGGGCGCGGTATAGCCCACCGTGTCGGGGATGTTGATCGTCGTGGCCCCGGCCTTGATCGCGATCTCGACCACCCGGGCGAGGTAGTCCCACTCGGTCCGGGTCGCGTCCATTGGCGACCATTGCACGTTGTCGCACAGGTTGCGCGCGTGGGTCACCGTGTCGTGAATGCGCTGGGCCATCTCGTCCTGCGTCAGGTTCGGGATGGCGCGGTGCAGCGGCGAGGTGCCGATGAAGGTATGGATGCGCGGCGAGCGGGCATGTTTCACCGCCTCCCAGCAGCGGTCGATATCCTTGTAGTTGGCACGCGCGAGGCCGCAGATCGTGGCGTTGCGCGACTGCTTCGCGATCTCGCTCACCGCCTTGAAGTCGCCCTCGGAGGCGATCGGAAAACCAGCCTCGATGATGTCCACGCCCATCTCGTCGAGCAGGTCGGCGATCTCGAGCTTCTCGGCATGGGTCATGGTGGCGCCGGGCGATTGCTCACCGTCGCGCAGCGTCGTGTCGAAGATCAGGACGCGGTTCTCGGGGCGGGTGTCGGGTGTGGTGGTCATCTCTCAAATCCTCTCGGGTCCGGGTGCTTGCTCCGGCGCGATTGTCCCCTCTGAGCGGTCGCGCCGAATGGCACGCTCAGAGGCGAGTAAGGAGAAGAAGGGTCCGGAGCGCGGGCAGGGCCGCGGGGGACGAGAGAGTGACGTTACAGCTCATGGGCGGGACTATATCGCCCGATTTGCCAATGAAAACCCCTAAGCGGTCAGAAGCCCCAACTCGGCGTCCGAGGCGATGCGCTCGTACTTGTCGGCGAGCGGCATCGGTCGGTCGCGCCAATGCGGCTCGAAGGCGAAGCTCGACCGCCTGCGCCCCTCGGGCAGCGCCCCGTTGCCCGCGCCGACGGCGTAATCGTAGTAGAGCTTCACGATCTGGTCGGACGTGACCTGCTGCGCCGCCTCGTGACCCAAGCAGGCCGCACGCCAGCGGGCCACGCGGGCGAATTCGGGCGTGTCGGGAAGCGTGAAGCCCTCGTAATGCTCCAGAAACCAGAACCGCATCAGCAGTGGCGTATAGACAATCTCTGGCAAGCCGAACCGGTCAAAGAGCCACGTGCCCTTGGGGTTGTGCCTTTTCAGCATCCCGTTCAGCCAGATGTAATGCCCGAGCAGCGCCTCGCGCTTCTCGTCGGTCTTCGCGGGGTCGGTGTTCATCACGTAGAGATAGCCCGCCATGCCGAACGGCCCCTCGCGGGTAATGAAGAGCCGCTCGATCCCGCGTTCGAACGGGTCGGCGCTGGCGATGCGCGGCTCGGCCCAGCGCTCCTCGACATAGCGCAGGATCACGAGGCTCTCCTTGAGAATGCCACCGGTTTCGGTCTCAAGCACCGGCAGCGCCGTGGTGCCGCCGGTCTTCTCCAGAAGCCAATCTGGGCGTGGCTCGGTGATGTCGATCACCCGGAACTCGACCGCGCCCGTCAGCCCTTTGAGCGCGAGCAGGATCTCGACCCGCTGCGAAAACGGGCAGACGGGGATGTGATAGATGATCGCACGGGCCATGGCGTTCCTCCTTCGCGCGGAACGATCATGCCACGCCGCGCCGCACCCGTCACGGATTGACCACGGCGCGGCGTCGCCTAGGTCGCGGCGCATGACACAGGATATCAAACGCGCGCTCGTCACCGGCGGCGCCAAGGGAATCGGACGCGGCCTCGTGGCGCGTCTGGCACGGGAGGGCTGGCAGGTCGCGGCGATGGACCGCGACGCTGAGGCGCTGGAGGGGCTGCCCGAGGGGGTGCGCGCCATCACCGGCGACGTCTCCGACGAGGCTTCGGTGCGCGCCGCCGTGGCGTCCACCGGCTGGGACGGTCTGGACCTTCTGGTCAACAATGCCGGGCTGGCGGGCCCCGAGGCCGGGCCGGTCGAGGATCTGGCGCTCGGCGACTGGCAGCGCTGGATCGACACCAACCTCACCGGGGCGCTGCTGATGACCAAGCATTGCGTGCCGCTTTTGCGCGCGCGGCGCGGCGCCATCGTCAACGTCACCTCGAGCCGGGCGCACCAGTCAGAGCCGAACACCGAGCCCTATGCCGCCGCCAAGGGCGGGCTCACGGCGCTGACTCATGCGCTCGCGGTGTCGCTCGGTCCCGAAATCCGGGTCAATGCCATCGCCCCCGGCTGGATCGTCACGGAGGGCTGGGACGAACTGCGCGAGATCGACCACGCCCAGCACCCGGCGGGCCGGGCGGGTCGCCCCGAGGACGTGGCCGAGGCGGTGCTGTGGCTCGCGGGCGCAGGCTTCATGACCGGGCAGGAGGTGGTGCTTGATGGCGGCATGACGCGCAAGATGATCTATGCCGAGTGAACGCGCCCTCGTGATCGGTGCCTCGGGCGGCATCGGTGCTGCGCTGGCCGAGGCTCTGCAGGCGCGCGGCGCAGAGGTCACGCGCCTGTCGCGCCGCGATGACGGGTTCGAGGTGACGGATGCGCAGGTGGTTGCGCGGGTCATGGGCGGCATTGATGGCCCGTTCGACACGATCCTCGTGGCGATCGGCATTCTCGCGCCCGAAGGGCAGGGGCCGGAGAAATCCCTTTCGGCCATCGACCCCGCCGCCATGGCGCGGCTTTTCGCGGTGAACGCCATCGGCCCGGCGCTGATCCTGCGGCATCTCGCGCGCCTGCTCGCGCCCGGTGGCCGGGCGGGGGTGCTGTCGGCGCGGGTCGGGTCGATCGGCGACAACGCGATCGGCGGCTGGCACGGCTACCGCGCCTCCAAGGCGGCGCTGAACCAGATCGTGCATGGCGCCGCGATCGAGCTGGCGCGCCATGACCGCGACGCGATCCTCGTGGCGCTGCATCCCGGCACGGTCGAGACGGCGTTCACCGCCGCCTATGCGGGGCGGCACCGGATGGTCCCCGCGCAGGAGGCGGCACAGAACTTGCTGCAGGTGATCGAGGGGCTCGACCCGTCGCAATCGGGCGGGTTCTACGACTGGCGCGGCGAAGAGGTGCCCTGGTAGCGCCTCAACCGTCCGAGCCGGTCTCGTCCGGCGAAGGCTCCACCCTTTCTAGGGTCACGTCTCCCGCGTCGGGATCGGCCTCGATGATCTGCGGAGCATCGGTCTCGCCGGGGGCGGCGGTCCCTTCCTCCTCCGTGGCCCCGTCCGCCGTGCCGGTCCCGGCCGGTTCATCGCCCGGAACGGGCGTGTCCGACTCGTCTCCCGGAACGGGCGTGTCCGACTCGTCTCCCGGAACGGGCGTGTCCGACTCGTCTCCCGGAACGGGCGTGGCCGACCCATCTCCCGGAACGGGGGCCTCGGGGGCGTCTCCCACGACGGGCGCTCCGGATCCGTCCTCGTCCTCTGCCGGGACCGCTTCGGGGGCGGTCACCGGCGCGTTGCCCACATAGGCCCCGTCGCGCCAGCCGCCTTCCTCGACCTCGCCCGTGGCATAGCGCATCACGCCGTCGCCCTGCCGCCGCCCGTTGCGGAACTGCCCCTCATAGGTGTCGCCATTGGCATAGGTGGCGAGGCCTCGTCCCTCGATCTCGCCATCGACCCAGTCGCCTTCATAGACGAAGCCGTCGGGCATGGTGATCCGGCCGGTGCCGTGGCGCTGCCCGTCCTCGAACCCACCCTCATAGACGGTGCCGTCGGCATAGGTAGCCGTGCCCTGGCCCTCGCGCTGCCCCTCGGCCCATTCGCCTTCATAACTGTAGCCGTCGGCATAGGTCATCTTGCCGCGACCGTGGTTCTGCGCGTTGAGGAACTGACCCTCGTAGACGAGGCCGTTGGCGTAGGTCGCGACGCCCTCGCCCTCGATCACGCCTTCCTTCCAGTCGCCCTCATAGGTCGAGCCGTCGGGATAGGTGATCTTGCCGGTGCCATGCGCGAGGTCGTTCTCGAACTGGCCGACATAGACCGACCCGTCGGGATAGGTGACCTCGCCCTGTCCCTCGATCCGGCCCTCGACCCAGGCGCCGACATAGCGGTAGCCGTCGGTGCCGGTAAAGCTGCCCTGACCGTGGCGGCGGTCGGCCTGAAAGGCCCCTTCATAGACATCGCCATTGACGTATTCGACCCGGCCCGTGCCCTCGCGCTTGCCCGCCACGAACTGGCCCTCATAGATATCGCCGCCGGGCTGTTCGAGCCGGCCCTCGCCCTCGATCTGCCCGTCGACCCAGCCGCCGGTGTAGCGCAGCCCGTCGGCCATGGTGAGCGTGCCCTCGCCGTCGCGTTCGCCCGCCTTGAGCATACCCTCATAGGTGGAGCCGTCGGGATAGGTGATCTTGCCCTCACCCTCCTTGACCCCGTTGATGAACTGCCCCTCGTAGACATAGCCGTCCGGGCTCGTCAGCGTGCCGGTGCCGTGATGCATGGCGTTGCGGAACTCGCCCTCGTAGCGGGTGCCGTTGGCATAGTCGGCGGTGCCACGGCCGGTGATCTTGCCGTCCTCCCACTCGCCCTCGTAGCTGCCGCCATCGGCGAATGTGATCCGGCCCACGCCCTCGGGCTTGCCGCGCGCGAACTGCCCCTCATAGACCGAGCCGTTGGGAAAGGTGGCCTGACCCTCGCCACGGATCTCGCCCTCGAACCACTCGCCCACGTATTCATAGCCGTTGGGAAGCCGGTAGCTGCCCTGACCGTGCTGGCGACCGTTGAGAAAGGTGCCCTCGTAGACGCCGCCATCCTCGTATTGCTTGGTGGTGACGTCCTGCGCGATGGCGCCGGGCGCCTGCGCGAGTCCGATTGCCGCCGCGAGAGTGAACGCGCGCATGGCTCCTGCCGACATGACCGATTGCCCCCGATCGCCGGGCCCGGTTCGACCGGCCCCTGTTTCCGATTTCGTGCCAGAGTAGCGGCCGCCCGAAGCCAAGACAACAGCCCCGGCATGTCCTTGGCGGGTCGGGCCCGCCGGGCCACAGGTCGGCCCATGGATCGGAGCGCGCATGCCGCACGGCGACGCTTGCGCAGGCACGGGCTGCGACTACTCTCGCCCCGATGCACCAGACCCGCGGAGGTCCCATGCCCGAAAACAAGACCAGACCCACGACCGAGAGCGTCGAGGCGTTTTTGAACGCGGTGACGCCCGATCGCCGCCGCGAGGAAGGCCGCGCCCTCGATGCGCTGTTTCGCGACGCGACGGGCTTCGTGCCGCAGATGTGGGGGGCATCGATCGTCGGCTACGGCTCGTATGACTATCTCTACGAAAGCGGCCGCTCGGGGCGTTTCCTCGCCACCGGGTTTTCGCCTCGAAAGGCGCATCTGGTGCTCTACATCATGCCCGGCTACGACGCGGCCAACCCGATCCTCGCCCGCTTGGGCAAACATCGGCTCGGCAAATCGTGCCTCTACATCAACAAGCTCGCCGATGTGGATCGCGGCGTTCTGGCGGAGTTGATCCGGCACGGGCTCGACCGGCTGGAGGGCTTTTCGCCGGTGCATCCGATCTGAGGCGGGCCCCGTCTGCCAAGGATCGCCATGACCGAAGACGACACGCCCCTCAGGGGCCGCTGGATCGCCATGGCGGCCCTGCTGGTGGCGGGCTTCATGAACCTGATCGACGTGACCATCGTCAACGTCGCCATCCCGTCGCTGCAGGCGGCTTTCGATGCCACCGACAGCCAGATCGAATGGGTCGTGGCCGCCTATATCCTGAGCTTCGCGTTGTTCTTGCTGCCCGCTGGCCGGCTGGGCGACGTGGTCGGGCGCAGGCGCATGTTCGTGATCGGCGTTGTGGTCTTCACCATTGCCTCGGCGTTGTGCGGCCTCGCGCCCGGCATCGGCAGCCTCGTGGCCGCCCGCGTGCTGCAGGGCATCGGCGGGGCGATGATGACGCCACAGACCCTCGCCCTCGTGCCCGCGCTGTTCCCGCCGCGCGAACGCGGCGCGGCCTTCGCGCTGTTCGGCCTCTCGGCAGGTCTGGCGAGCGTGACCGGCCCGGTGCTGGGCGGGTTTCTCATCGGCGCCGACATCATGGGTCTCGACTGGCGGCCGATCTTCCTCGTCAACATTCCCGTGGGCGTGATCGCGGTGGCGGGGGCCATGCGCTACGTGCCCAAGATCCCCGGCGACAAGGCGCTGCGCCTCGATCTCGTTGGCATGGCATTGGCGGGGACGGGGCTGATGCTGCTGCTGTTCCCGTTGATCGAGGGGCGTCAGCTCGGTTGGCCCGTCTGGATCTTCGCGATGATGGGGGTGTCGGTCCCCGTGGGGCTGGGCTTCGTGCTGTGGCAGCGACGTCAGGCCGCGCGCGGCGCGCCGCAGCTCATCCCCGCGAGCCTTCTGGCCAATGGCGACTATGTCACCGGCTCGGTTTTGGCGACGCTGCTCTTTGCCGGAATTCCGGGCTTTTTCCTCGTTTTCGCGATCTTTCTTCAGATCGGCAACGGCCTGACCCCGCTCGAGTCGGGCGTCACCACCATGCCGTTCTCGCTGGGCGTTCTGGGCGCGTCGATCCTGTCGGGTCGCCTCGGCACGCGCTGGCCGCGTCAGCGGATCACGGCGGGGGCGGTGCTGCTGGTGATCGGCATGACCGCGCTGCGGATGGTGCTGCCCGAAGAGGGCGGGGCCCTGTCGCGCATGGCCTTCATCCTTCCGCTGGGCCTCGCCGGGCTGGGCCTCGGCACCGCCGTCTCGCCGCTGTTCCAGACCGTGCTTGCCAACGTGGCCGACCGCGACACCGGCGCGGGCTCAGGCGCGCTGCAGAGCTTTCAGCAGGTCGGCGGAGCGTTGGGCGTGGCGGTGATGGGACAGCTCTTCTTCGGATTGCTGCGCGGCGGGGGCGGCTATCCGGACGCGATGACGGCCGCGCTGTGGTTCAACGCGGCCGCCTTCGTCGCCGTGGCGCTTCTGGTCTGGCGGCTGCCAGAGCCGCGCCTCGTGCCGGAAATCAGGCCGGGGCGGGGGGGCAGCGACAGACCCGAGCCCGCCCCGGCGGAGTGATCAGAGCGTCAGCTGGTAGCTATGCGGCACCCAGGCAAAGCCGTCATCCACCGCCATGACATAGCCCGCACCGGGGAAGGGCATGTGATAACCGATCACCGGCATCTTGCGCTCGGCCGCCATCGACAGCACCCGCCGCCGCGTCTCGACAGCCATTTCCTTGTCGGAATCAAAGCTCACATGCCAGTCGGGCTCGCCGACCGACCAGACATAGTGGTTGGCGGTATCGGCCATCAGCAAAAGCTCGCCCTCGCTCCCGGTGACGGTGAAGACGAGGTGGCCCGGCGTGTGGCCGAAGGCCGCCATCGCGGTGAGCGGGCCGACCGTGTCGCCATCCTCGATGAACTGCAGCTCTCCTTCCAGCGGGCGCACCTTGGCCTCGAACCCCTCGTTGCCCTGTTCGGCCCAATGGTCGAACTCGACCCGGCCCGCATGGTGCGAGGCGTTGGCGAATGTCTTCTCTCCACCTTCGGTCATCAGCCCGCCGATATGGTCGCCATGCATGTGGGTCAGCACCACATGAGTGACGTCGGAGGGCTGCTTGCCCGCGGCTTCGAGGGCTGCGGTGATACCCGCCGCGTCGTTGCCGGTATCGACGAGGATCACGTTTCCGCCCGCTTCGACCAGCACCGGGTTGAAGAAGAAGCGCGCCTCGTCGGAGGGAATGAAGTTCTCCTCGCTGACCTGCGCGAAGGTCTCGTCATCGACGTTGAGGCCGAAGATCGAATGCGGGTCGGGCACCACGCGGCTGCCGGACAGCAAGGTGGTCACCGTGACGTCGCCCAGCGTGAAGGCGCGGTGGGTCGGAAGCTCGACCCCACCGCCCGGAGCGGCCTGTGCGGTGGCGGTGCCGGGCAGGCCCGCGCTTGCCGCGAGAGGCAGCGCCGCGCCGGCCATGAGTGCCGCACGGCGGCTGATCGAATGGGACATCTGAGGTCTCCTCTGCGTTGAGTTCCAACAGAGGATAGCGCGCAGGGCATCCTCGCCTAGCTGTGGCGCGCACAGGGGCTGTGCGTCATAGCCACCATTGGTCGATCGCGGCGATGTCGTCGTCGGACCAGCCGAAGTGATGCGCGAATTCATGCACCGTCACATGCGCCACCATCTCGGCCACGGTGACGTCGCCGCGTTCGGCCCATTCGTCGAGGATCGGCCGCCGGAACAGCCAGACCACGTCGGGCCCGTGCGGCACGTCCCAGTTCGACTTCTCGGTCATCGGCGTGCCGTCATAGAGCCCGGTCAGCTCGAACGGCTCCATCTCCATCTGTTCGAGGATGTCGTCGGGCGCGAAATCGACGACCCTGAGGGCCACCTCGCGCGCCGCCGCTCGGAACGGCTCGGGCAGGGTCTCGATGACATGGCGCGCGATCGTCTCGATCTCGTCGAGGGAGGGCGCGAGGGGGCTGCCCGCGAAGGGGTCGGATGTGCTGTCCATGGCCCCCGATATGGACAAAACGGCCCGCCTGTGAAAGAGCCGTCACGAACAGGAGAGCCCCATGACCACGACCCGTTTCGCCCCGTCCCCCACCGGTTGGCTGCATATCGGCAACCTGCGCGCCGCGCTGTTCAACCACGCCATCGCGCGCCAGCAGGGCGGCGAGTTCATCCTGCGCATCGACGACACCGATCAGGAACGCTCGAAACCCGAATACGTGGATGGCATCCTCGAGGCGCTCGACTGGCTCGGCATCACCCATGACCGGGTGGAGCGGCAGTCGGGCCGGGTGGAGCGCTACACGGCGGCGCGCGAGAAGCTGGTGGCCGACGGGCGGCTCTATGAATGCTTCGAGACCCCGACCGAGCTCGATCTCAAGCGCAAGAAGCAGCTCAACATGGGCAAGCCGCCGGTCTATGACCGCGCCGCGCTCGATCTCAGCGACGCCGAAAAGGACCGCCTGCGCGCCGAGCGCGGCAGCCATTGGCGCTTCAAGCTCGACCGCGAGCGGATCGAGTGGGAGGACGGCATCCTCGGGCCCATTTCCATCGACGCCGCGAGCGTGTCGGACCCGGTGCTGATCAAGGAAAGCGGGCAGGTGCTCTACACCTTCGCCTCCTCGGTCGACGACGCCGAGATGGGCATCACCGACGTGGTGCGCGGCTCGGACCACGTGACCAACACCGCGACGCAGATCCAGATCATCCGCGCGCTGGGCTATGAGCCGCCGCGCTTCGCGCATCACTCCCTGCTCACCGGCCCGCAGGGCGAGGCACTGTCCAAGCGGCTCGGCACGCTGTCCTTGCGCGATCTCAAGGCCGCTGGCATCGAACCGATGGCGATCCTGAGCCTGATGGCGCGCTTGGGCTCCTCGCAGCCTGTCGAGCTGCGCCAGACGCCTGCGGAGGTGATCGAGGGCTTCGACATCGCCACCTTCGGCTCGGCCCCGACCAAGTTCGACCCCGCCGATCTGGAGCCGCTGACCGCGCGCTGGCTGTCGCAGCAGCCGCTGTCGGAGGTGGCCGAAGACGTGGCGGCGGCGGGCGTGCCCGACGATCTGGCCGAGGCGTTCTGGGCCGTGGTGCGCGAGAACCTCAAGACCCGCGCGACCATCGCCGAATGGTGGGCGGTGTTCCGCGACGGCCGCGCCGGTCGCGCCGAGCCCGAGGACGCGGAGTTCGTGGCACAGGCGCTCGGACTTCTGGGCGACGCGCCTTACGGCCCCGAGACCTGGAAGCAGTGGACCGACGCGGTGAAGGCCGAGACCGGGCGCAAGGGCCGCGGCCTGTTCCTGCCGCTGCGCCGCGCCGTCACCGGCATGGATCACGGTCCCGAAATGGCCGATGTCATGGCGCTGATGCGGGTCAAGCCGCAGGTCTGACCCGCCGCGACGACCGGTCCCACCCCGGCGGGCTGGACCGGATCGGCACGCGCCATATCTCCCGCCTTTGACAGGCGGGAGACGGATCATGCGCGATTGCATCATCGTGGGCGGCGGCCCGGCGGGCCTGACCGCCGGAATCTACATGGCGAGGTTCCTGCGCGACACGGTGCTGTTCGACGCGGGCCGCCCCCGCGCGCATCGCATCCCGCGCACCCGCAACCTGCCGGGATACCCCGACGGGATCGAGGGGCCGGAGCTTCTCGACAACATGCGCCGCCAGCTCGGCCATTACGACGTCGAGATCCGCCGCGATCGCGCGACGACGGCCAGCCGCATCGAGGGCGGCTTTCGGGTCGAGGCGGATGGCGGCGCGATCGAGGCCCGGACGCTGATCCTCGCCACCGGCGTCACCAACCGCCCGCCCCGGATCCCGGAGGAGATTCATGACGAGGGGGTGGCGCGGGGGCTGATCCGCTACTGTCCGATCTGCGACGCCTACGAGGTGCGTGGCCGCAAGGTGGCGATCCTCGGCTCGGGACCGCATGCGGTCGCCGAAGGACGCTTCGTACGGCATTACGCCGAGGACGTGACCGTAGTGCGCCCCGAACACGCGCCGCTCGACGATGATGATGAACGGGCGCTGTCGCGGACCGGGCTCAAGATCCTGCCATCGCATCGCCGCGACATCCGGCTCGACGGCGATAATATCGTGGTCGAGATGGAAGACGGGCAGGTGGCGCGCTTCGACACGCTCTATGTCGCGCTGGGCACCGATCCGCATTCCGACCTCGCCCGCGATCTCGGCGCGACGCTGACCGACGCCGGCTGCATCCCGGTGGATGCGCATTGCGAAACCGACGTCAAAGGCCTCTTTGCCATCGGCGACGTGGTGGCGGGCCTCGACCAGATTGCCCATGGCATGGGCCACGCCGCCGTGGCGACCACGGCGATCCACAACAGGCTGCTTGCGGACTAGGCCTCCAATCTTTGGATCCCGGTCCCCGGTCCCCGGTCCCTAGTCCTGCGCCCTGAGCACCTGCGCGGGACGGACCTTCAGCGGACGCCACGCAAAGCCGAGGCCCGCCAGAAGGCTCGCCAAGGCGCCGCCCAGCACGATGCCGATGGCCGAGGACCAGATCACCGAGAACTCGGTTTCCATCACGGAATACGACACGGCCCAGCCGCCCAGAATGCCCGCGCCCAGCGCCACCAGCCCGGCGGCGGCCCCCAGAAGCGCCGCGCGCAAAGCGAAGCTCGCGAGGATGCGGGCCCGGGAGGCGCCCAGCGTCTTGAGGATCGCCGCCTCGTAGGTGCGCGACCGCTCGCCCGCCGCCGCCGCGCCGATCAGCACCAGAAACCCGGTGAGAAGGGTCGCCGCCGCGCCGTAGCGGGTGGCCGCCGCGATGCCGTCGATCACCCGCGTCACCTGATCGATGGCATCGCGCACCCGGATCGCGGTGATGTTGGGATAGGCGTCGGCCAGATCGCGCAGGATCGCGGCCTCGGCCTCTTCCTCGGCATAGACCGTGGCGATCCAGCTATGCGGCGCACCGGCGAGGGCGCCGGGGTTCATCGACATCACGAAGGCGATGGCGGCAGAGCCGAAATCGACGCGGCGCAGATTGGCGATGGTCGCGGTCACGTCGCGGCCCAGCACGTTGACGGTGATCTCGTCGCCAAGGCCCAGACCGATCTCCATCGCCTCTTCCTCGGCAAAGCTCACGAGCGGCGGTCCGGTGTAGTCCTCGGCCCACCAGTCACCCGCGACGATATCCTCGCCATCGGGCGGCGCGGCGGAATAGGTCAGGCCCCGGTCGCCATGCAGCACCCAGTGGTCGGCCACCTCGCGCGCGGGGCGGCCGTTGATCTCGCTGATGATGCCGCGCAGCATCGGCGCGCTGTCGGTGCGGCTGACCTGCGCGTCGCCATCGAGCCGCGCGCGGAATCCCTCGATCTGGTCGGGCTGGATGTCGAGAAAGAAATAGGCGGGCGCGACCTCGGGCAGGTCGTCCGCGATGGCGCGGCGCAGGTTGCCGTCGATCTGCCCCACGGAGGCGAGGACCGACAGGCCAAGGCCCAAAGACAGCACCACCGATCCGGTTTCGCCGCCGCGCTTGCCGATGGCGCCCAGCGCCAGGCGCAGACCCGGACGCCCGCGCAGGCCACGCCCGAAGCGCCGCGCGAGGGCCTGCACGCCCAAGGCCGCCAGCGACAGCAGCACCAGCGCCCCTGCGATGCCGCCCGCCGTCGAGAGCGTCAGCCGCCATGTGCCCGAAAACAGCACCGCCGCCCCGAGAAGCACCGCCAGAAGCGCCGCGATCGCGCCCATGTAGCGTCGCCGGGGGAGGGCGCGCCCCGCCCCCATCGCGTCGCGAAACAGCGTCGCCGCGCGCACGTTCTCGGTCCGCGCCAGCGGCCAGAGCGTGAAGATCATAGCGACAAGCGCGCCGTAGAGCGCCGCCTCGATCAGCGGGCGCGGATAGACCGCGAACTCTGCCGGGATCGGCAGCCGCGCGGTGATCAGCGGCGCCAGCGCCAGCGGCGCGAGCACCCCCAGCACGAGGCCGATGGCGAGGCCCAGCAGCGTCAGCGCGCCGATCTGGAGAAAGTAGGTCAGGAAGATCGTCGCCCGCGTCGCCCCAAGCGTGCGCAGCGTCGCGATGGTCTCGGTCTTGCCGGCGAGATAGGCGCGCACCGCCGCCGAAATGCCGACACCGCCCACGGCGAGGCCGGACAGACCGATCAGCACCAGAAACGAGCCGAGCCGGTCCACGAAACGCTCGGTGCCGCCAGCGCCGCGCCGCGCGTCGCGCCAGCGCAGGCCGCTACCCTCGAACCGCGTCTCGGCCTCGTCCTCGAGCGACTGCAGATCGGCGCCCCCGGGCAGGTCGAGCCGGTAATGCGAAGAAAACAGCGTGCCCTCGGCCAAGAGCCCCGAGGCTTCGAGGTCGCGCGCCAGAACGAGGCTGCGCGGCCCGAGGCCGAAGCCGCCCGCCGCGCTGTCGGGATAGCCCGCCAGCACCGCCATCAGCACGAATTCCTGCGTGCCGAGCCGCACCCGGTCCCCCGGAGCGAGGGCCAACCGGTCGCTCAGCGCGCGCTCCATGACGATGCCGGGCAGGCCGTCCGCCCCCGCAAAGGCCCGGTCGAGTGGTATTTCTGGCTCCAGCCGGACCTGACCCACCAGCGGATAGGCGTCGCCCACGGCACGGATCTGGGTCAGGCCGCGCTCGGTCTCGCCGTCGCGCTCGACCACCGCCATGCCGCGGAAATCGACGACTTCGGACACGGTCGAGGCGGTGGCGCGCATCCATGCGCGTTCCTCGTCATTGGCATAGCGGTAGGTCAGTTCGATCTCGGCGTCGCCTCCGAGCATCGCGGCGCTCTCGCGCTCCAGCCCCGACTGGATCGCCGAACGCACCATGCCGACGGCGGCGATGGCGGCGACGCCCAGCGCGAGGCAGGCCAGAAAGATACGGAAGCCGCGCAAGCCGCCGCGCAGCTCGCGCCGGGCGAGACGGGCGGCGAGGCGCGCGCTCATGCCGAGATCCGCCCGTCGGTCAGACGCACCACCCGGTCGCAGCGCTCGGCCAGTTCGGGCGCATGGGTCACCATGACCAGCGTCGCACCATGCCGGTCGCGCAGGTCGAACAGCAGGTCCATGATCTGCGCGCCGTTGGCGGCGTCGAGGTTGCCGGTGGGCTCGTCGGCCAGAAGGATCTTGGGATGCGGCGCGGTGGCGCGCGCCAGCGCCACGCGCTGCTGCTCGCCGCCCGAGAGCTGACCGGGGTAGTGCCCGGCGCGGTGGCCGAGGCCCACGGCGATCAGCTGCGCCTCGGCGCGCTCATGCGCGTCGCGCGCGCCCGCCAGTTCCAGCGGGATCGCGACATTTTCCAGCGCCGTCATCGTCGGGATCAGGTGGAAGGACTGGAACACCACCCCCATATTGTCACGGCGGAACCGGGCCAGAGCGTCCTCGTCCAGCGCGGTGAGATCGTGGCCCAGCGCCGCGACGGCGCCGCCGGTGGCGCGCTCGAGACCGCCCATGAGCATGAGGAGCGACGACTTGCCAGATCCACTCGGACCCACCAGCCCCAGCGTTTCGCCGGATGTCACGTCGAGCGTGATGCCGTGCAGGATCTCCACCGGCCCCGCATTGCCCGAGAGCGTCAGCTCGGCATCGGTCAGAGAGAGAACGGGATCGGTCATGGGGGGAGCCTTCCTTCGCACACGCTCCGAGCGATATGGCCTGAGAGCGGGGATGCGCAACCCGTTGCTGCCGCTGCTCTTCGCCGCAGCCGCGCTCGCCGCCCCGGTCGCCGCCCAGACGGAGGAAGTCGTCATCGCGGCGCTGGGCGACAGCCTGACGGCGGGCTACGGGCTGCCGCAGGGCGAGGGGCTGGTGCCGCAGCTTCAGGAATGGCTCGACGCCGAAGGCGCGCAGATCCGGCTGATCAATGCCGGCGTGTCGGGCGACACCTCGGCGGGCGGGCTCGCACGCACCGACTGGACCCTGACGCCCGAGGTCGATGCGATGATCGTGGCGCTGGGCGGCAATGATTTCCTGCGTGGGCTGGCGCCTGAGGCGATGCGCGACAATCTCGACGGCATTCTCGACAAGGCCGATGCGGCGGGGATCGAGGCGCTTCTGGTCGGGATCGCGGCGGGTCCGAACTATGGCGCGGATTACGCGCAGGCCTTCGACGGCGCTTATGAAACACTGGCCGAGACGCATGACGTGCCTCTCTACCCCGATTTCTTCTCGGCGCTGCAGGACGGGCAGGGCGTCGATGCGGCACGGCGGGCCTATCTGCAATCCGACGGCATCCATCCCAACGCCGAAGGGGTAGCGGTGATCGTCGAGGCCTTGGGGCCTTGGGTGCTGGATCTGGCCGAAGAGGTGAGGGCCGACGCGCCGCGGGGCGATGGATCGCAGGCCGCCGCGCGCTAGATTCCCTGTCATCGCAACAGGGAGGATCGCACCATGTCTGTCGCAAAGGTCACGGAAATCATCGCCGCATCGCCGAACAGTTTCGACGAGGCCGTGAAGAACGGGATCGCGCGGGCCTCGGAGACGCTTCAGGGCATCACCGGGGCTTGGGTGTCCGAACAAAAGGTGGCGGTCGAGAACGGGCGGATCACCGAGTATCGCGTGGCGATGCGGGTCACCTTCATTCTCGCGGACTGAACCCGACACGAAAGCGTCCCGAGACGAAAACGGGCACGACCCGCCAGAGGTCGTGCCCGTCCCGAAACCTGTGCGACGGGGCGCGAGGCGCGCCCCTTCGTTTTACATCGGCTTGAGGTTCACGGCCGATTCACGGCCATCGCGGCCGGCTTCGATGTCGAAGCTGACCTTCTGGTTGTCGGCCAGGCCGGTCAGGCCCGAGCGCTCAACAGCGGAAATGTGGACGAACACGTCCTTGCTGCCGCCATCGGGGGCAATGAAGCCGAAGCCTTTGGTGGTGTTGAACCATTTCACGGTGCCGGTAGCCATCGTGCTGTCTTCCTTAACAAGTCTCCGCGCGCGGAATTGCGGCGGTCTGCGGCTCTGTCAGTGCTGATCGAGGGACTGAGGCCGGTAAAGGAGACAGTAGTCGATAGAGGTAACGTCGCCTTGTCCAGTTAACCCGAATCAGCCAGAAAATCAATTCGCATTCGGGCCTGTCGGACGCGGTTCGGCAGCTCCTTGCCTGAACCGCGCGGCGCGTCCGGCAGCACCGGGGGGGAGCGCGATGAAGAGTGGGATCTGCGTCTGGCGGCATGATGGCGCGATATCCGTGCGCCTGACCTGCGAGGGCCGCGTCGAGGCACCGAACTGGTGCGCCGACGGCGCGCTCTTGCTCAATGCCGAAGGGCGGCTGTGGCGGCTCGGCCCGGAGGCGGACCGGCTTGCGCCCGTGGATACCGGCTTTGCCACGCAGCTCAACAACGACCATGCGCCGTCGCCCGATGGCGGGCATGTCGCGATCTCCGACAAGGTCGAGACCGGCGCCTCCTGCGTCTATCTCGTGCCGGTCGCGGGCGGGACGCCGCGCCGCGTCACCCGGGCCGTGCCATCATGGATGCATGGCTGGAGCCCGGACGGGCGGCAGGTCGTCCATGCCGGAGCGCGGGGTGGCGGGCCGGTGGGGATCTACCTCACCGATGTCGAGACCGGCGAGGAACGTTGCGTGACCGATGCCTTCGATCACGCCGACGGGCCGGATTTCTCGAGCGATGGCACGTGGATCTGGTTCAACGGTGAGCGGGACGGCGCGGTGGACATCTGGCGCATCCGGCCCGACGGCACGGGTGAGGAGCGGATGACCGACGGTCCGGGCGTCGACTGGTTTCCGCATCCGTCGCCCGATGGCCGCCATGTCGTGCATCTGCGCTATCCGCCGGGCACCGAGGGCCATCCCGCCGATCGCGACGTGGCGCTGTGGCTGATGCCGCAAACGGGCGGCGCGGGGCGCGAGATCGCGCGGTTTCGCGGCGGGCAGGGGAGCCTGAACGTGCCGTGCTGGGCGCCGGACGGCTCGTGCTTTGCCTTCATCCGCTACCCGGCATGAGCACGGGATGGCCGCGGGCACGGGCGGGGCAGGCCATCGGCCTTCTGGGCGGGTCGTTCGATCCGGCGCATGAAGGGCACATGGCGATCACGCTCGAGTCGATCCGCCGGTTCCGGCTCGACCGCGTGTGGTGGATGGTGAGCCCCGGCAACCCGCTCAAGGCGCGCCGCCCCGCGCCGATGCCGCAGCGCATCGCGCAGGCCGAGGCCGTGGCGCGGCATCCCCGGATACAGGTCACCGACATCGAGGCGCGGCTCGGCACGCGCTATACCGCCCAGACCATCGCCCGGCTCACCGCGCGCTATCCGGGCGTCGATTTCATCTGGCTGATGGGCGCCGACAATCTTGTGCAGCTGCATCGCTGGCAGGACTGGCACCGCATCGTCGAGACGGTGCCGATGGGGGTCTTCGCGCGGCCCGGCGACCGGCTGTCGGCGCGGCTGTCACGTGCGGCGCGGGTTTACCGTGCGGCGCAACTGCCGATGGGCTCGGCCGAGGCGCTGGCCCGCTCGCAGGCGCCCGCGTGGTGTTTCGTCAACCTGCCGATGTCGGCCGTCTCCTCGACGGCGATCCGCGCGGGGGGCGATTGGCCGTCATCGGGTCGAAAACTTGCAAAACCGTGAGGCGCGGGGCGTTGCCCCCACCCGCCCGCGCGCTCTATCTATCGGGTATGAATGCACGACTGACCCGACGCGGCCTGCTTCTGGGCGGCCTTTCCCTGACCGCCTCCGCCGCGATGGCGCAGGCGCCGCTCACCGCGCTGCGCCCGCAGGCCCGCCCCGGGGGGGCCGTGGCGCTCGATGCGCGCCCCTCGGGGTTGCGCCCGCAGGCGCGCGAGTCCACCGCCCGCTTCGTCGAGGAGGCCCGGCTCGGCGGGCGCACCTCCTTTGTTGCGCTCGATGCGCGTTCGGGCGAGATCCTCGATCAGCACGACGCCTATACCCGCCTGCCGCCCGCCAGCGTGGCCAAGTCGATCACGGCGCTTTATGCGCTCGATGCGCTGGGCGGGGATTTCCGCTTCGACACGACCCTCATGGCCACGGGCCCCGTCGAGAACGGCATCGTGCAGGGCGACCTCGTGCTCGCGGGGTCGGGCGATCCGACGCTCGATACCGATGCGCTGGACGGCATGGCGCTCGAGCTGAAGGCGGCGGGCGTGCGTGGCGTCACGGGCGGTCTCGTCGTCTGGGGCGGGGCGGTGCCGCAGGAGGCGCAGATCGACCCGGTGCAGATGGCGCATCTGGGCTACAACCCGTCCGTGGGCGGGCTCAATCTCAACTACAACCGCATCTATTTCTCATGGGTGCGGCGCGGCACGGGCTACGAGCTGACGCTCGATGCGCGCGGCACCGACAGCCGCCCCGAGGTCGCGATGGCGCGAATCGAGGCGGTGGATCGCGGCACGCCGGTCTACACCTATGCGCAGGAGGACGGTGTCGACGTCTGGACCGTGGGACGGCGCTATCTCGGCGACAGCGGGTCGCGATGGCTGCCGGTGCGGCGGCCCGCGCTTTATGCCGGGCAGGTCTTTGCAAAGCTGGCCGAGGCGCAGGGGATCGATCTGGGCGCGGTGTCCGAGGCGGCCGCCGCGCCGCAGGGCACGGTGCTGGTGCGCCACCAGAGCGCCGATCTCACCCGGCTCATCCGTGACATGCTTCTCTATTCGACCAATCTCACCGCCGAGCAGATCGGCCTTGCCGCCAGCGTCAGGCGCGGCACCGGCGTCACCGACCTGCCGGGATCGGGGCGGGCGATGTCGAACTGGATCGAGGCGCGGTTCGGGGCCGCGCCCGATCTCGTGGATCATTCGGGTCTGGGCGGCGGGAGCCGGATCAGCGCCATGCAGATGGGCAAGATCCTCGCCACGCCGCAGGCGCGCGAGGCGCTCAGGCCGCTTCTGAAGTCGATCCGCCTCTATGGCCCGCGCGGCGAGGCGCTGGCCACACCGCCGGGCGTCGTGGTGGCCAAGACCGGCACGCTCAACTTCGTCAGCGCGCTGGCGGGTTACGAGCGCACGATGGGCGGGCGGGATATCGCCTTCGCGATCTTCTCGGGCGACGTGGAGCGGCGCATCGATTCGCAGGATGACGAGGAAGAGCGCCCCGAGGGCGCGCGCAGCTACAACGGCCGCGCCAAGTGGCTGCAGCAGAGGCTGCTGCAGCGCTGGGGCATCGCCTATGAAACAGAACGGAACGCCACCAACTAGGCTCAGGTCCTGATCTTGCGTCCCCGCGGCCCCATGAAGAACCACACGATCAGGCCGAGCACCGGCAGGATCAGGATGGCGAGGGTCCAGATCACCTTCTTGCCCGTAGAGGCAGAGGAGGTGACGACGTTCCAGATGGCGTAGAGATCGAGCAGGAAGACGATCAGTCCGAAGATGCGCATGACGCGGCCCTTTCATGGCTATGCGTCATGAACGCCCGGCGGGGGCCTCGGGGTCCAAGGGTAGAGTGCGAAGACGGCGCTCAGACGGTGAGGTGCCGCGCCCGCGCGCCGCGCTCGATTGCCGCTGCGTGCAGCCGGTCGATCGCCAGCTCGTAGCGGATCTCCTCGAGCATCCGCCCCTCGCCCTCGGTGACGTTGCCATCGGCGGCGGCCACGTCGCAGGCCAGCGCATAGGCCGTCTCGAACAACCGCTCGGGCAGTGCCGCGCGGATGAGGCCGAACAGTGCGTCGAGACCGTCCTCCTGTTCGAGCAGGTCGAACACGGTGTTCGAGATGCCCGACAGGTCGTCGCCGTAATCGGAGAACACCGGCAGGTGGTTCACCATGTTCGAAATCTTGACGAGTTCGGAGGTGCGGATGGTTTCGTCCGAGGCCGAGACGGCGATCATCAGCGCCACCAGCGCATCCTGCGCGGTCAGGGAAGGGGTGTCGCTCATGGGTCGGGCTCCTTGCATTCGAGGCCAATTTATTGACGCCGTGACCCCCCCGCAATAGGAGAGCCGGATCATTCCCAAGAGGTGACACGATGTCCGAGATGCGCGACGCGGCGATGCAGAGCAAGGCCTGGCCCTTCGAAGAGGCGCGCGCGCTGCTCAAACGTCTTGGCGGCAAGGACCCCGAGAAGGGCCACGTGCTGTTCGAAACCGGCTACGGGCCGTCGGGCCTGCCGCATATCGGCACCTTCGGCGAGGTGCTGCGCACCACGATGATCCGCCGTGCCTTCGAGGTGATCTCGGACATCCCGACGCGGCTCATCTGCTTCTCGGACGATCTCGACGGCATGCGCAAGGTGCCCGAAAACGTGCCGCAGCAGGAGATGATGCACGAGAACCTGCAGCGGCCGCTGACGAGCGTTCCCGATCCCTTCGGCACGCATGACAGTTTCGGCGGGCACAACAATGCCATGCTGCGCCGGTTTCTCGACACGTTCGGCTTTGATTACGAGTTCGTCTCGGCGACCGAGTTCTACCGGGCGGGCAAGTTCGACGACACGCTCAAGCTCGCCACCGAGCGCTATGACGACATCATGGCGATCATGCTGAAGAGCTTGCGCGACGAGCGGCGCGAGACCTATTCGTGCTTCCTGCCGATCCACCCCGAGACGGGCCGCGTGCTCTACGTGCCGATGAAGCATGTCGATGCCAAGGAGCACACCGTCACCTTCGACGACGAGGAGGGGCGCGAATGGACGCTGCCGGTGACGGGCGGCAACGTGAAGCTGCAGTGGAAGCCCGATTTCGGTGCGCGCTGGGCCGCGCTCGGCGTCGATTTCGAGATGTATGGCAAGGACCATTCGACCAACACGCCGATCTATGACGGCATCTGCAAGGTGCTGGGCGGCCGCGCGCCGCATCACTTCACCTACGAGCTGTTCCTCGACGATCAGGGCCAGAAAATCTCCAAGTCCAAGGGCAACGGCCTCACGATGGACGAGTGGCTGAGCTATGCCTCGACCGACAGCCTGAGCTACTTCATGTATCTCAAGCCCAAGACCGCCAAGCGGATGCATTTCGACGTCATCCCCAAGATGGTGGACGAATATCACCAGCAGTTGCGCGCCTATCCCGGTCAGGATCTCAAGGCGCAGCTCGCCAACCCGGTCTATCACATCCATCAGGGCGACGTGCCTGCCTCGGACATGGTGGTGCCGTTCCAGATGCTTCTGAATCTGGTCTCGGTGTCTGGCGCCGAAGACAAGGAGACGCTGTGGGGCTTCATCCGCCGCTACGCGCCCGAGGCCAGCCCCGAGACGCATCCCGGCCTCGACGACGCGGCGGGCTTCGCGATCCGCTACTACGAGGATCGGGTGAAGCCGGGCAAGACCTACCGCGCCCCCACCGAGGAGGAGCGCGCGGCGCTCGAGGACTTGCGCGCGCGGCTTGCCGCATGGGCGGGCGGAGCGGATGCCGACGGGCTGCAATCGGTGGTCTTCGCGGTTGCCCGCGAGCGCAAGTTCGATCCGATGCGCGACTGGTTCAAGGCGCTCTATGAGGTGCTGCTCGGCGCCTCCGAAGGCCCGCGCTTCGGCGGGTTCATCGCGCTCTACGGCGTCGAGAACACGGTGGCCCTGATCGACCGGGCACTGTCGGGCGATCTGGTCGCCTGAACCGGCTCTCCACAACGTGATGGCTGGAAAGAGGCGTCTTTCCCGCCGGTTGCACCCCGAGCGCCGATCCCGCGAGAGCGCGGGTGAAACCGAACGGGCCGCGATGCCGTAGCTTCCCGGAGAGACCGAGGAGGACGGATCATGCGTATCGCATTCACGGCCCTGTTGCTGTCGGCCGCGCTGTCGGGGGCCGCCGGGGCGCAGGAGAGGGAAGGCCCCGCCATCGCGGCGGTGATCGACGACCAACTTGCGGATTTCATCGCGCGCGATCTCGACGGGGCCTTCGATCATGCCAGCCGGACGATCCGGCGCATGTTCGGCAACGCCGCGAGCTTTGGCGCCATGGTCGAACAGGGCTACCCGATGGTCTGGGACAATTCCGGCGCGCGCTATCTCGATCTGCGCGAACAGGGCGATGTCTGGTGGCAGCGGGTGATGCTGCGCGACGCGCGTGGCGTGCCGCATGTCCTTGAATACAAGATGATCGAGACGCCGCAGGGCTGGCGCATCGACGGCGTGTCGCTCGTCGCAGGGCCGCAGGTCGGCGTCTGAGGCCCTGCGCGGGACCTGATGCGAGGTCTCGTCGGGGGGCGTTGCGCGCGGCCCTGCCTTGCGCACGCTGCAATGGCCAGTTCTTCATGCCCGCCCGCTATTGATGTCGCCTGTCCGGAGCCATGGCCCGGACGAGGACCGGGCGGGCCGGGGCGGTGACGGGCGGGGGGCGCGTCGCCCCCGGTCCGCCCCACAGCGACAGGGGCCCATGCCATGCCGATCACCGAAAGCTTGATGCCGACATCGTTTTCCGCAGGTCTCGATGTCTGGTCAAGCGGCGACGGAACACCCGGCTCCGACACCTATGCGCAATCGGGCAGCGGCGTCTTCGTGCCCGCCGATCAGGATTTCGGCGGCGCGCTCGAAATCCTCAAGACCGCCTCGGTGCAAAAGCTGCGCTACATGGGCGAGACGCCGGTGCGGCCCGGCCTCTACATCCGCGTCACCGCGAGGGTGAAGGCGGTGTCGGGGCCGCTTCCGGGGGTGCGGATCGCGGCCTGGGCCGGGCGCGAGACGGGCGCGCATCTGGGCGGGGTGGACGAAACCGCGCCCGTCACCGAGCTTACCGCTTATGGCGATGTGGTCGAGATCCGCGCCATCATCGGGCCGGGGCTGCGCGACGGGGTCGATCTGGTGTGGCCGGGGGCGGGCTACGGCCATGTCGGGATCGATCTCACCGGCCCCTCGGGCGGGGTGGTGCGCGTCGACGACATCGCGGTCGAGGAAGTCACTCATCTTTTCGCGGCCGATTTCGCGGGCGTGGTCGATGTGCGCGATTACGGCGCGCGCGGCGACGGCACCGGCAATGATGCCGCCGCCTTCGAGGCCGCCGACGCGGCGGCGGAGGGGCGCATGGTTCTGGTGCCGGAGGGGCGCTTTCGCATCACCAGCGACGTCACCTTCCGCAGCCATGTACGCTTTGTCGGCACCGTCGCGCCGGTGGGCGGAACCAAGCTGATCCTGCAGCGCGATTTCCGCTTTGGCGCCTATCTCGACGCGCTCGGCAACGAGGAGCTGGCCTTCACCAAGGCGTTTCAGGCGCTCTTGAGTTTTTCGGACCACGAGTCGCTCGATCTCGAGGGGCGGCGCATCGGCCTCACGAAACCCTTCGACATGGCCGCCGCCGTGCCCGACCGCGAGACCTTCGCCACCCGCCGCGTGGTGCGCAACGGTCAGTTCCAGCCCATCGACGGCGCGGCCTGGACGCCCGCGAAGGTGACGTCGAACGCCAGCTATGCCGCCGCCACGCCCTACCGGCTCGACAATGTGAGCAATGCGGGTTCGATCGCGCCGGGCAGCCTCGTGACCGGAAACGGGGTCGGGCGCGAGGTCTATGTCAAATCGGTCGATGTCGCCAACCGTCGGGTCGTTCTGAGCCAGCCGCTCTATGACGCCGAAGGGGTCCAGCCCTTCACCTTTACCCGGTTTCGCTACCTGATCGACTTCTCGGGGTTCAGGGATCTGAGCCAGTTCGTCTTCGACGACATCGAATTCCAGTGCAACGGCATCGCCTCGGGGATCATCCTGCCGCCCGCCGGTCTCGCCTTTCATTTGCGCGACTGCTTCGTGACCAAGCCGCGCGACCGCGGCCTGACCTCGCATGGCGGCGGCTGTCAGGGGATGATGATCGACCGCTGCCAGTTCCTGTCGAACGAGCAGGGCCTGCCGGTGGAGCAGCGGAAAACCCTGTGCTTCAACGCCAACGCCAACGACGTGAAGATCCGCGACAGCCGGATCGTGCTGTTCGAGCATTTCTGCGTGCTGGCGGGCACCGGCAACCTGATCTCGAACAACCACTGGTTCCATGGCGATTCGGAATCCGACGGGGTGCGCAAGGGCGGCATCATCCTGACCCGGCCCAACCCGGCCTCGCTGATCGTCGGCAACTACATCGACAACAATTTCATCGAATGGAGCAATGAGCACGACGAGAGCCCCGCGCGCGGCGCGCAGTTCAGCTTCGGCGGCCTCACCATCACCGGCAACATCTTCATCTGCACCGATGCGGCGCGCTGGTTCAACTGGCTGGTGATCAAGCCGCGCGGGCCGGGCCACTATATTCACGGGCTGCACGTGACCGGCAACGTGTTCCGGACCTTCAACGGCAACATCGACCGGGTCGAGCATGTCGATACCAGCTTTGCCGACCTCGATTACGGGCGGATGCGCGACATCACCTTCGAATCCAACGCCTTTCATGGCATCAACGCCCCGGCGCGCAATCCCGCGAGCCTGAGCCATGCCGAGAATTCGGCAACCCGGATCTGGGTCGTCGGCACCGCGCCGCATCTGCCGTTCGAGGGGCGCGCGCGGGTGGTGGAGGCGGCGCTTCCCGAAGGCAAGGTCGAGGACGCGTCAGGGAATGCGGTCTATGCGAACCCGTGGATCGACCCCGAGCATGGCGGCGACAGGCGCAGCTTCCGCATCATCTGGGACCGGCCGGTTTCGGGACGGATGCGCTGCCGCGTGCGCATGGATCAGCCTGTATGACGCAGGACGGCGCGGAACCCGAGAGGGGGTTCGCGCGTCCATGCAGGTAGCCCTCCCACCCCGGGCCCCCTCCTGTGGAGACGATGATGAACTCGATCGCGACACCGGCCGAACTCGTTCGAACATCCGTGACATTCTGGACCCTGATGGCCGAAACCCAAGCGGTAATGGCCTACCGCATCATGGGCATGGCGGGCCTGTGGGCCGTCACCGGCACCGAAAATACCCGCATGGTAGATGAGAAGGGCCCGGCCTTCGCCGAGGCGATGGTCGCGGGCAACCGCGCCATGATGTCGGGCAAGCGCCCCGATCAGGTCGCGATGGCCGCGATGCTGCCGCTGCAGCGCCGCACCGCCTCGAACAACAAGCGTCTGGCGCGTCGTGGCCCGAATTTCCTGAAGATGGGCGGCTGACGGCCGGTTTCCGCTAGGGCGGCGTCCGCGCCGGAACGCGGTGCCGCATCCGGGGGTTGTGGCGGCACACTCACCCCTGGAAAGGTCCAAGCGATGGACAACCGCTATATCACCATGCCGCTCCAGATGTGGCAGGCAGGCTTCAAGATGTGGAGCGCCGCGTTCGACATGCAGATGTCGGCAATGAACGCGCTTCTCCCCAAGGCCCGCGAAATGGCCGAAGAGGGCGCCGATCTCGCCAATGAGGCGAGCGACGCGGCGATGGTCGGCAATGATTTTGCCCGCAAGGCGGCGCAAAGCATCGCCAATTCCGGTGCCCGGGACAAGGCGATGCCGGTCTGATCCGACCGGGCCATGCGAATGCATCGGCGTCGTGGCGCAAGCTGCGGCGCCGGTTTCGTTTGCCTGAAGGAAGAAAGTTGGTGGAGTCGAGGGGGATCGAACCCCTGACCTCGTCATTGCGAACGACGCGCTCTCCCAACTGAGCTACGACCCCACTGCGCGCGTATCTGGCCTTTCGTCGCGCATGTGTCAAGCGGTGGGGCGGGGATTTTCGAGATCGGCGCGCGACAGGGCGAAAGCCCGGCCGAACCCGCCGACCAGAAACCCGCTTTGCACCATCAGCCGCAGCAGCCGAAAGTCGGCGAAATCGAAATAAAGCGCCGCCTGCGGATGCCATGCGAGCCAAGCCGCGCGATGCGCCGCCTTGTCGGCCGCCTCGGCCCGAAGCTCCAGCGACAGCCTCGCGGCGGCGAGCGGATCGCCAAGGCTCGGCTCACCGATCAGCAGGGCGCAGCGGGGGTCGGTAGCGAGGGCCCGCGTGTGCCGCGACAGATCCGACACCAGCATGAGCAGGTCCGCGCCATCGGGCAAGAGCGCCACCCGGCTCAGTCCCGGCGGCCCGTCACCCTGCACGCCGAGCACGCCGTGGCACGCCTGCGCCAGGAGCCGCGCGGCCTGCTTGCGGGCGCCGTCATCGGTGGGGCGGATCGGATCGGTCATGGGATCAGCCTGTCGCGGCGCGGCGGCGCAGGCAAGATCAGAAGCGCCACCAGCTTTCGAGCGTCAGCCCGCCGCCGCGGTCGCCGGTCATCGCGCGGGTGAGGCCGAGCCGCAGGTCGAACGTCTCGGTTGTGTGCCATATGACCGATGCGCTGAGCTTGGCATAAAGGTCGCCGGACAGCCCGTAGCCTGCCTGCCCCTGAAACAGGCTGGTCCAGAGCGGGGTGATCTTGTGGCCCCACGTGGCTTCGATTTTGGCCTGATGCGACAGCCGGGTCACGCCGAGCTGCCCTTGGGCGTCGAGCGCCAGCCAGCCGCTTTCGAGCCCGCGTCCCCAATGCAGCCCGAGCCGCGTCGTCGCCTCGTGGGTGCCGTCGGGCAGCAGCGTCGCGCCGATCCCGGTCGACACCGCCCAGACATCGTCGCCATCGCCCGGGCGCCAAGGCAGGCGCAGCCATGCAAAGAGGCTTCCGGCGGTGCCCGCATCGGCGGTGTAGCCGTCGATGCCCAGGGTAAGCCGCGCGGTCAGGCCGTGTTCGGCATAGAACATCGGGTCGTAATGCACAGGCCGCATCGCACCGCCGAAGAGCGCCACGTTGCCGCCGAAGGACAGGAATGTCTCGCCCTCGTCGCGCGGCCATGCCCCCGCCCAGACCGGTCCCGCGCCCAAGGCGAGCCGCAGGCAGAGCAACAGGACGAGGATGCGCGACATCGGCCCTTCCCCCGAACAGCCATTCCCAAGGCTGAGGGGTGGGCAGTTAACGGCGGGTTAACGACCGCAGCCGCCACAGATAGGCGGCATAGGCGGGGATCTCGCGCAGGGCGAGGCGCAGCTGCGCCGCCCGACGTGCGCCGCCCTGCGGGGCGCTGCCACGCGCCTTGAGCCCGTGCCTGCGCGCCACTAGCAGGGCGCGGGGCAGGTGGGGCGCGTCGGTCACCACCACGACCCGGTCCGTGCCGAGCCGGGCAAGGATCGGCAGGGCGAGACGGATGTTCTCGAGCGTGTCGCGCGAGGCGGTCTCGGGGTGGATCGCATGGTCGGGCACGCCCGCCTCGACGAGCAGTCGGCGCATCGCCTCGCCCTCGCTCGGCGGATGCCGCCCCAGCCCGCCGCAGGGCACGAGATGCGACACCTCGCCCATGTGCCATAGCGCAGCGCCCTGCAGCGTGCGCCGCCGCAGCGTCGGCGAAGGCCCGTCCTCCCAAACGGCGGCACCGAGGATCATCGCGGCGGTGGTTTCATCGGCGGTCTCGGTTGTCGTCGGGTCGGTCATCGGGGGCGGTCCTGTTCCTGCGGGCCAGCTAGCGGCGCCATGATCCCGCCCGGCAGACCGGGCCTTTCCCACGCGCGTTGCCGCGCTAGGCTTGGCGCAACAATTGGAGACGGATGATGGAAGAACTTCTGCAAGGCATCGGCATCGCGGCGTTGGTCATACTGGCGCTTGTGGGCCTCGCCGTGGGCTGGTTCGCAAGCCTGCTTTCGGGCGGGCGCAGGCGGGCGCTCTACATGATCGTGGGCGCCTTGGCGGCGATGGCCACGCCCTTCGTTCTGGCCGCGCTGGGCGTGACCGTTCTGGCCGCCGGGGGGCTGCTGCTGGTCATCCTCGTGGCGTTGATCGGCGCGGCGCTGGTGCTGGCGCTGGTGCGCGCGATCGCCAAATAGGCTCACGCGGCACCTAGCGGGGCTTGCGGTTCTTCTTGCGATCCACGTTGCCGCCGCGCTGACCGGGCTTGCCGGCGGTGGAGCGTCCAGACGACTTCACCGCCGCCTCCGAGGCCCGCTCGACCGCCTGCTGGCGCGCCATGGGATCGTCCGACACCATCAGATCCACCGCCTCCAGCCGCTTCACCTCGTCGCGCAGGCGCGCCGCCTCCTCGAATTCGAGGTTCTCGGCGGCCTTGCGCATGTCGGTCTTGAGACCGTCGAGCACCGCTTGCAGGTTCGCCCCCGCCATCGGCTTGTCGACCTTGGCGGTGACCCGGTTCATGTCGACGTCGCCCTTGTAGAGACCGGCGAGGATGTCATCGACGTTCTTCTTCACGGTCTCGGGCGTGATGCCGTGTTCGATGTTGTAGGCGATCTGCTTCTCGCGGCGCCGCTCGGTCTCGGCCATGGCGCGCTCCATGGAGCCGGTGATCCGGTCGGCATACATGATGACCCGGCCGTCGACGTTGCGCGCCGCTCGGCCGATCGTCTGCACGAGCGAGGTTTCGGAGCGCAGGAAGCCCTCCTTGTCGGCGTCGAGGATCGCCACCAGCCCGCATTCGGGGATGTCGAGCCCCTCGCGCAGCAGGTTGATCCCGATCAGCACGTCGAAGGCCCCGAGCCGCAGGTCGCGCAGGATCTCGATCCGCTCTATCGTGTCGATGTCGGAATGCATGTAGCGCACCTTGATGCCCTGCTCGTGCAGGTATTCGGTCAGGTCCTCGGCCATGCGCTTGGTCAACGTGGTGCACAGCGTGCGGTAGCCCTTGGCCGTGACGCGCCGGATCTCGTCCAGAAGGTCGTCCACCTGCGTCTTCACCGGCCGGATCTCGATCTGCGGGTCGAGCAGGCCGGTGGGGCGGATCACCTGTTCGGTGAAGACGCCGCCCGCCTGATCGAGCTCCCAAGCCGAGGGCGTGGCCGACACGAAGATCGACTGCGGCCGCATCGCGTCCCATTCCTCGAACTTGAGGGGGCGGTTGTCCATGCAGGACGGCAGGCGGAAGCCGTGCTCGGCCAGCGTCATCTTGCGCCGGAAGTCACCCTTGTACATGCCGCCGATCTGCGGGACCGAGACGTGGCTTTCGTCGGCGAAGACGATGGCGTTGTCGGGGATGAACTCGAACAGGGTGGGCGGTGGCTCGCCCGGCGCGCGCCCCGTGAGATAGCGCGAGTAGTTCTCGATGCCGTTGCACACGCCGGTGGCCTCCAGCATTTCGAGATCGAAATGCGTGCGCTGCTCCAACCGCTGGGCTTCCAGCAGCTTGCCCTCGCCCTGAAGCTGCTCAAGCCGGATGCGCAGCTCTTCCTTGATGCCCTTAACCGCCTGATTCATCGTCGGGCGCGGGGTGACGTAGTGGCTGTTGGCATAGATGCGGATGCGGTCGAACTCGTCGGTTTTCGACCCGGTGAGAGGGTCGAATTCGGTGATGCTCTCCAACTCGTCGCCAAAGAAGGACAGCCGCCACGCCCGATCCTCGAGGTGGGCGGGCCAGACCTCGAGGCTGTCGCCGCGCACCCGGAACGAGCCGCGCGCGAAGGCCGCGTCGTTGCGCCGGTACTGCTGCGCCACGAGATCGGCCATCACGGCGCGCTGCTCGTAAGTCTTGCCCTTGTGCAGGTCGACCGTCATCGCGCCATAGGTTTCGACGCTCCCGATGCCGTAGATGCACGAGACCGAGGCCACGATGATCACGTCGTCGCGCTCGAGAAGCGCGCGGGTGGCCGAGTGGCGCATCCGGTCGATCTGTTCGTTGATCTGGCTTTCCTTCTCGATGAAGGTGTCCGATCGCGGCACGTAGGCTTCGGGCTGGTAGTAGTCGTAATACGAGACGAAATATTCGACCGCGTTGTCGGGGAAGAACCCCTTGAACTCGCCATAGAGCTGCGCCGCGAGGGTCTTGTTGGGCGCAAGGATGATCGCCGGGCGCTGCGTCTCCTCGATCACGCGGGCCATGGTGAAGGTCTTGCCGGTGCCGGTGGCGCCCAAGAGCACTTGATCGCGCTCGCCCGAGCTGATGCCGCCCGCAAGCTCGACGATGGCGGTGGGCTGGTCGCCCGCCGCCGAGAAGTCGGTCTGCATGCGAAACCGCTTGCCGCCTTCGAGCTTGTCGCGCGCCTTCACATCCGGCGCGGGGGCGTGCAGCATCGGCATCTGCTGGGGCGAGTTGTTGTGCATCGGCGGACTCCTCGGGACCGAACCAATCTGGCCTCTTTTCGTTCCTGTGCAAGAGGGGTGCGGCGTCTTTGCCGCCTTGCATGGCGACGCCGTTTTGCCGATAACGCCGAGCAGATGAGAAGGGACCATCAGATGCGCGCACGGATCTACCGACCCGCCCGGACAGCCACCCAGTCCGGCACCGCCAAGACCGAGGCCTGGATCCTCGAATTCGCGCCGGCCTCCAAGCGCGAGATCGACCCGCTGATGGGCTGGACCAGCTCGACCGACACCCAAAGCCAGGTACGGATGTATTTCGACAGCCGCGAGGCAGCGCTGGCCTATGCCGAGAAGCACGGGCTCGACGCGATCGTGCAGGAGCCGCATGTGCGCAAGCACAACATCCGCCCCGGCGGTTATGGCGAGAACTTCTCGACCACCCGGCGCGGGGCCTGGACGCACTGACATGTAAATCCGACTCAAGTTGAGGCGGTTTCGCGGTGAAGATCCGGCGAAGAGGCCGGGTAACACAACATCGAGTGTTCGACCGGATCGGATGCCATAGGGTTCTATTGAGGGCGGCCTGACGGTCGCCCGTTTCGGTTCAAGGGCCCGCCAACTTCGATTGCATCGCCTGAACGCGGCGTCGGGCGTCGAGGGCACGATGAACTGGCCAATACTGTGGTTGCCCGTCGTGCGTCCGACGAGCGAAAGACAACGACGCCCATCCTGCCAAGCCGGTCTTTCCCCGCTGCCCGGACAGCCGCTAACTCGGGCCGGGTGATGGCCCCTCGCGCCATTGCATTCGGCCCGACATGGCGTCAGGCGCAGGACACGGGCAGGACACGGGGCCTTCATGCTACTGATCTCGATCTGGCCGATCTTCGCGCTGATCTGCCTCGGACATGCCCTCGCCCGCAGCGGCTTTCCGGGGCCGGGCTTCTGGCCGATGGCGGATCGGCTGAACTACTTCCTGCTGTTCCCGGCGCTGCTCGTCTCCAGCCTCGCCGAAGCGCCCGTGGACGATCCGGCCTCCTCCGGCTGGGCGGGGCCTCGATCGCGACGATCCTGACCGCCTCGTGGCGCTGCTGGCGCGTGTGCGCCCGCTGCCCGCCGCCCGCTTCGGCCCGGTCCTGCAAGGCGTGATCCGGTTCAACACCTATCTCGGCCTCTCAACCCTCACGGTGCTGTCCGGCGCCCCGGCGATCGAGCGCGCGGCGATCTACCTCGCCATCGCGGTGCCGCTCGTGAACCTGCTGTCGATCCTCGCCTTGGGCGAAAAGGGCGGGTCGCTGTCTCTCGTGGCGCGCAAGGTGCTGCGAAACCCGCTAATCCTCGCCTGTCTCGGCGGCTTCGGGCTGGCGCTGAGCGGGATCGGCCTGCCGCTCGGGGTCGGCAGCTTCGTGGCGCTGATGGTACAGGCCAGCCTGCCGCTCGGGCTGCTCTGCGTCGGCGCGGCGCTGACGCACACCTCGCTGCGCGGCGATTGGGCCGTCCTGACGGGGATCGGCGCGGCGCGGCTGCTTGCCATGCCGGTCCTCGCCGGGGCGGTGAGCCTCGTCTTCGGCTTGTCCGAGGTGGAGATCATGGTGCTCGTCGTGTTCTCGGCGGTGCCCACGGCGCCGACCGCCTATGCGCTGACGCGACAGATGAACGGCGACGCCACGCTGATGGCCGGGATCGTGACGACCCAGACGCTGGCGGTGATCGCGACCCTGCCGCTCGTGCTGCTCGTTCTCGGAGCGCGGTGAGGCGCGCGCCCGATCCTCGCCGTCACAAGGCCGCTGCGGGCCGGTCATACCTACCCGGCCTCTGATGCCACGGCCGCGCTGCGCCGTGCTGCATCCTCGCGAAGCAGGGCCACGCGGCGCGTCCGGAAGCCGCGGCTGTAGAGATGACCTGATTTCGGGAAACTGGACCACCAAATCTCTGAAAAGTCTCGTAAATTGCAAAGCAGGCAATGCGAGGAAGGCCCTCGCAGAAATCTCGGTTCAGCAAACAGCAGATCGCTATCACTAGTAAGTCGACGTCTGCGCCAGGATCGGTAGAGGCCGTAGGCCGGCTGGCTCCGGAGATCTGCTGTGCCCCGCACGAAGGGCAGCAATGCGCAGAAAGCGGCGTTTGCAATGTCGCGTTCGCTCGAAAGCGGTAACGGGGAAAACGGCCCAAAGCTGCAGTTCACTGCTCTCCGCATTCTTGCAGCGCGGCTCGTCAACAGAGACATTCACACATGTCCCTAAGTATTAGAGGAGCATAACGACGCTGAAGCAAGCCGAAGTCGCCAATCCATCCGCAATCTACGCCTCTTGCGCGATCATTCTCGCCCCCTCTGCGCCGGCTCTGGTAGGAGTTCACAAGCACGTATTGGCACTGGTCTCAGCTCGAAACGAGCCTAATTTTGGCAGCATATCAGTTTCCGACTACGACCCACACTTTTGCTGTCCGCAATGGCACACAAATCCTACCCCACCACGCCGGACGGCCGATATTTCTTGGTAAAGGATCGCTTGTGGCGATGCAGTAACCCCGCCCTCTCCGATGTGGAGCGCGCGGAGCTTGTGAAGAAGCTTATGAAGGCTCGCTCCGCGGTGAAGAATGCAAAGACGGATAAGGAAATTGAAGATGCACGGAGACGGGTGCATGCGACTAAAGTGGCATTGGGTGAACGGGGGCCTGTTTGGTGGTCAGACGGGGCGCCGGACGTCAATCGCCACCATCCAAAGAACACTCCCTATGCCAATTGGTGGCGCCGCCTTTCGCGGAATTAACTGAGTTTCTCAGCGTTGGCGATAAGGTAGATCCCGCATAGCTTGCCGGAGTTGAAGCGAACCCCGCCTTGCTTGACCAACCCGTTTGTCAAGCCAAGAGAGCGACGGCATCGGCACCCAGCTCTTTACTTCTCAAAGTCGGTTGTGCGGACTATGCTGCCACTCATGCTGACGTAATTATGTCAGTGCTGCGGCCTCGACATGTCGGATGATGTCTCATTCGACATGTCGAGGTGTTGCCGTAGAACTGTCTCCTGACAGTTTTCGACCGCGTCACGGTCTAAGCGTTAGCATATGAAAGTCAAAACCAAGAAGAGTTATATTGCGTCAAGGGCGTCAACCAATGTGGAGATAAAAGCTAGTGTCAGGATTGATGCAACAGAGAGGGCAGTTCCTGGCGAGGAAAGTAGTTCTGCAACTACATTTTCGACAAAGGTAAGGCCCAGTCTATCAAAGTAGCTTTGAGAGAAATTTATTAGGAAAAATGCTATAATAAACGCGAGTGATAACGGCTGAAAATACCAGTGTATACTGTACCCGACGAACGCAAGAAGCGGAGCGCCGATCACCCAAAACATTGAGACTATAGTGGGATCTTCTATTGCAGTTTTCGAGCTCAGGACGAAGGCCCCAATAACGCCACAGATGAGCAGCCCAGTATGAAGATCGAACCTCAGTGCTTTTTCGGTTATTACCGCTGTAGCTCTTGGAAGGCTGAATAGTATTCTGTCCCACATGGACGGCGTCACGATTCGATTATCGCGTCGCCAGAGGAACTTTCCGTAGCAGCCATAGTCTTTTTTATCGCTTTGCCATCTGTCACGTATTGATTCGCTTTGCAAATAGCCTCGCGCCTTTATAAAGGCGAACTCACGGTGCATGTAATCATTATAATATAAATCGAGGCTGCGCCGGCTTGCGGCCGGGAGTAGTATAAAGGCTTTTAAGGCTCGCCCTGCAAGGGTGCCCTCATTTAGTTTCGCCTGAGTTGATTGCAGCATTCTACGTCTATGCCATTGAAGGTATAATCCGATCGCGACCACCAGGCCGACCAAGAATTCCACTCTATTGAATATCCCGCTTATTATAAAATGATGACCGCATATGATTTTTGACTACCATCGACCGAGTTCATGACTGCTTTGTGACGTGAATCCTACAGCTCGCGAAGCGCTTCTGGTTTAAAAACACTACGCGCTTATCCACGAGAAAAAGCACCGAGTGGTCCAAGCGTCTGAAGGGGCGTAGGTTTTCCTTGGTGTCGCCGCATTTCGCGCCTTTTCCTCAGGCTCCTCCTTCGGAAATCGACCTCCCGGCCAATATTGCCCGGCTGGTGGCAGGCATGGAGGGTTCCGATGATCACCGAACTCAAGTCGATCCCGGACATCTGGAAGCGCATGCCCAGCGAGATGCATGCTCGACGCTTCCTGGAAGGTATCATATGGTCGACCGGCAGGCACTGTCCGCATTGCGGCTCGGTAGCCTCGTCGATACTGCGCGGTCGCACCTGCCGACCGGGGCTCTACCAATGCCGGGACTGTCGTCTCCAGTTCACGGTCACCACGCGCACCCCGATGCACGGCACGAAGCTCGACTTGCGTATCTGGATCTGCGCGATGTTCCTGGTGCTCACATCGAGCAAGGGCATCTCCTCGGTTGTGATGGCACGGTTGCTCGGCGTGAACCAGAAGACCGCGTGGAAGATGGGGCACGCCATCAGGGAACTGATGGACGACCGGAACGCCGAACTGCGGCCGCTGGAGGTGACCTGCCCCCCTCGAGATCCCTCAGTCTGATGTAGAGTTTGCTCAATTGCAAAGGAGCAGACGATGCGAAAGAGCCGCTTCACCGAGGCGCAGATCATCGGGATGATCAAGGAGCAGGAAGCCG
>NZ_JBLHYX010000017.1:0-67860 GCF_047631075.1 Limimaricola cinnabarinus | reverse complement strand
CAGATATCATCAATGTCAAAGAGCAGTGAAGAAAACAAAAACGACAGCGCCCTAACTCGCGGCGCCCCGCCTCGTCCCCTTCGGAATTTCCCACCAACACCGCATCTCTGCGCCGCCGGTGAGGGGCTATCTAGGGATGGGGCGCGTGAGTCGCAACAGCAAAAACGCCTCTCCGGAGCAAAAAGTTCTGATTGCCCGAAAAAACAGCGATCGGGGCGGTTCGCGCGGCGCTAGAGGCTGTCGTGCAGGATCGCTTCCAGCGTGGCGACCCCAAGCGGGACAGGGTTGCCGCGCATGGAGGACGATCCGCGCGAGGCTTCGGCCAGCACGGCGATCTCGGAAGCCTCGACGCCCATTGCCGCAAGCCGGGGCAGGCCCCAGGCATCGATACGGGCTTCGAGAAGGTCGATGGGGTCGCCTATTTCGCCCAAGACCGCGCCGATCCAAGACGCGACCTCGTGGTGACGGGTCAGGTCGCCCCCCTCCCCCGCCACGGCCCGCGCGTTGGTGCGCAAAACACCGGGCAGGAGCCGCCCGCAAAGCGCGCCATGCGGTGCCCCGGTCGCTCCACCCAGCACGCCTGCGAAGCCATGCACCGCGCCCAGCCCCGCATTGGCCAGCGCTAGCCCGCCGAACAGGCTGCTGAGCGCCAGATCGTCGCGCGCGGCCTCCTCCTCGTGCTGTATCAGGCATGACAGGGCCTTCAGCCCGCGCGGGATCGCATCGCGGCACAGCGCGTCGGTGAAGGGGGTGGCGCGACACGAGAGATAGGGCTCGATGACCTGCGTCACCGCGTCGAGCCCGGAGGCCAGCGTCACGCCGCGCGGCGCACAATCGGTGAGCGCGGGATCGACGATCGCCAGGTCGGCGAGCATCCGGTCATCGCGCAGGCTGACCTTGCGGCCATGGCTGGGCACGCCGATCACGGCGTTCTTGGTGACTTCGGCGCCGGTGCCGGCGGTGGTCGGCAGGGCGATGAAGGGCAACGGGGCCACGTCGAGCGGACGCCCCTCCCCCACCACCTCGAGATAGGTCATCGCCGGGTGCGGCGCCGGGATCAGCGCCGCGGCCGCCTTGCCCATGTCGATCGCCGAGCCGCCGCCCAAGGCCACCACGACATCGACCCGACGCTCTCGGCCCCGCGCCACCACGGCGTCGAGATCATCGAGCAGCGGCTCGCCGATCTGACGGATCTCCTCGACCTCGGCCCCGAGCGCTCGCAGTTCGGCGGCGAGGCGGTCGGCGGCCGCGTGACTGCCACGCAGCAAGAGCACGCGGCCTCCGTGGGCGCGGATCGCGGGGGCTGCCTCGGAGGCGCGGCCGCGTCCGAACACCACGCGCCCCGCGGTGAGGATGTCGAAGCCGGTCATACCGAGCGCGTCGCGGCCACCGCGCGACGCCAAGCGTCGTAGCCCGCCTCGCGCGCGGCCTCGTCCATCGCGGGGCTGAAGCTGCGCTCCAGCTTCCAGCCCGCCGCGAAGCCCTCCATGTCGGGATAGATCCCCGCCTTCATTCCGGCGAGCCATGCGACGCCCAGCGCCGTGGTCTCGGTGATCTCGGGGCGATCGACGGGAGCGCCGGTGATGTCGGCGAGGAACTGCATGGTCCAGTCGCTGGCGCTCATGCCGCCGTCCACTCGCAAGGTCGCGGCGTCGCCTTCGCCCTGCCAGTCGGCGCGCATCGCCTCCAAAAGATCGCGGGTCTGGTAGCCGACGCTTTCCAGCGCGGCGCGCGCCATTTCGCGCGGGCCGGTGTTGCGGGTCAGGCCGAACACCGCGCCGCGGCAGTCGGGATCCCAATAGGGGGCGCCCAGGCCCGTGAAGGCGGGGACCATGATAACACGCTGCTGCGGGTCCGCTCCCTCGGCCAGCCCTTGGGTCTCGGACGCCTTTTCGATCAGGCCGAGCCCGTCGCGCAGCCATTGCACCACCGCGCCCGCGATAAAGATCGAGCCTTCGAGCGCGTAGGTCGGCTTGCCGTCGAGTTGGTAGGCCACGGTGGTCAGCAGCCGGTGGGTCGAACGCACAGGCGTCTCGCCGGTGTTCATCAAGGCAAAGCAGCCGGTGCCATAGGTGGATTTCAGCATGCCGGGCGCGAAACAGGCCTGGCCCAGCGTCGCCGCCTGCTGGTCGCCCGCCACGCCGAGGATCGGGACGGGCGCGCCGAGCAGTTCGGTCGTGCCGAAATCGGCGGCGCAGTCGCGCACCTCGGGCAGCATCTCCATGGGAATGTCGAGCATGCCGCAGATGGTGCTGCTCCAGCGCCCTTCATGGATGTCGTAGAGCATGGTGCGGCAGGCATTTGTGGCGTCGGTGGCGTGCACGCGGCCGCCGGTGAGGTTCCAGATCAGCCACGTGTCCACGGTGCCGAACATGAGTTCGCCCCGGCGCGCCCGGTCGCGCGCGCCCTCGACGTGATCGAGGATCCATTTGAGCTTGGTGCCCGAGAAATAGGGGTCGATGATCAGCCCGGTCTTGGCGGTCACCGCCTCCTCCTCGCCCCGCTCGCGCCAGTCGCGGCAGAAGGCGGCGGTGCGGCGGTCCTGCCAGACGATGGCGTTGTGGATCGGGCGGCCGGTCTCGCGCTCCCACACCAGCGTGGTCTCGCGCTGGTTGGTGATGCCGATGCCGGCGATATCGGTAGCGGCGATGCCGGTGGTCTCCAGCACCTCGCGGCAGACCTTGAGCGTGCAGTCCCACAGGTCGGCGGGGGCGTGCTCGACCCAGCCGCTGTCGGGGTAGTGCTGCGGGAACTCCTCCTGCGCCAGACCGACGATCTTCATCTGCGCATCGAAGAGGATGGCGCGGCTCGAGGTGGTGCCCTGATCGATGGCGAGGATGTGGGTCATCGGATGCTCGTGTCTTGGAAAAGGGCGCGCCACGAAGGGGGAGGCTTCGCGGCGCGAATACCGGGGCCCGAGGGCCCCGGCGGTTCACAGGCTCACTGCCAGGACTTGATCAGCTCTTCGTAGCCGATGGTCTGGGGCTCCTCGTCCTCGTTCTCCAGCTTGGGCTTGGGCGCGCCGGGCTGGTCGAGCCAGTATTGCGGGTCCTGCTCCTCGTTCATGACGGGGCCGAGATCGCCCTGAATGCCAGCCCGCTCGAGCCGCTCGAGCACCTGTTCCTGCTGCTCGCAAAGGCTGTCGAGGGCCTCCTGCGCGGATTTGGCGCCGGAGGAGGCGTCGCCGATGTTCTGCCACCACAGCTGCGCCAGCTTGGGATAGTCGGGGATGTTGGTGCCGGTGGGCGACCAGCGCACCCGGTCGGGCGAGCGATAGAACTCGACGAGACCACCCAAGGCGGGCGCGCGCTCCGAGAAGCTGTCGTGCTGGATCGTCGACTCGCGGATGAAGGTCAGGCCAGCATGCGACTTCTCGACGTCCACGGTCTGCGAGGTGACAAACTGCGCATAGAGCCACGCCGCCTTGGCCTCGTCGACGGGGGTGCTGTCGAGAAGGGTCCACGACCCCACGTCCTGATAGCCGACCTTCATGCCCTCTTCCCAATAGGCCCCGTGCGGGCTGGGCGCGAGGCGCCACTTGGGCGAGCCGTCCTCGTTCACGACCGGGATGCCCTCTTCGACCAGCGACGGCACGAAGGTGGTGTACATGAACATCTGCTGGGCGATCTCGCCCTGCGCCGGCACCGGGCCGGATTCGGAGAAGGTCATGCCGGCGGCGGCGGGCGGCGCATAGGCCTTGAGCCAGTCGACGTATTTCTCGATCGCATAGACGGCCGCGGGCGAGTTGGTCGCACCGCCGCGCGCCACGCAGGAGCCGACGGGCTGGCTGTTCTCGTTGACGCGCACGCCCCATTCGTCGACCGGCAGGCCGTTGGGCTCGCCCTTGTCGCCCATCCCGGCCATCGACATCCACGCATCGGTAAAGCGCCAACCGAGGCTCGGGTCCTTCTTGCCGTAATCCATGTGGCCGAAGACCTCGCCCTCGACGCCCATATGGCTCAGGTCGCGACCGGTGAAGAACTCGGCGATGTCCTCATAGGCCGACCAGTTGACCGGCACGCCGAGCGGATAGCCGTACTCGGCCTCGAAATCCGACATGTTCTTCTCGTCGGTAAACCAGTCCTGCCGGAACCAGTAAAGGTTCGCGAATTGCTGGTCAGGCAGCTGGTACAGTTCGCCATCCGGGCCGGTGGTGAATTGCAGCCCGATGAAATCGTCGAGGTTCAGGGTCGGGCTGGTGACGTCCGCGCCCTCGTTCGCCATCCAGTCGGTCAGGCTGCGCGCCTGCTGATAGCGCCAATGCGTGCCGATCAGGTCGCTGTCGTTGACATAGGCGTCGTAGATGTTCTCGCCCGACTGCATCTGCGTCTGCAGTTTCTCGACCACATCGCCTTCGCCAATCAGGTCGTGGGTGACCTCGATCCCGGTGATCGCGGTGAAGGCCGGGGCCAGCACGGTGGCCTCGTATTCATGCGTCGGGATGGTTTCGGAGACCACGTTGATCGACATGCCCGAGAACGGCTCGGCGGCGTCGACGAACCATTGCATCTCGGCTTCCTGCTCCTCGCGGCTGAGGGCCGAACGCTCGATCGTGTCATCGAGGAACTGGCGCGCGGCCTCCATGTCGGCCATGGCGGGCCCCGCCAGCAGCCCGAGCGCGAGGCCCAGCGCGGTGGTGGATTTCAAAAGCGGGTTCATATGGTTTCCTCCCATTTATCGAACCGACGCCGTCCTCCCCGAACGGCGCTTCTTAAAAGCTCGTCAGACCCAGCGGAACACCGCCGCGGCATAGACGAGACAGACCAGCATCGCCCAGGGCTGGGCCGCATCGACCAGACCCAACCAGGCGAGATTGATGAAGGCGGAGCCCAGAAGCGTGATGAAGAGCCGGTCGCCGCGCGTCGTTTCGATCCCCAGCACGCCGGTGCGCGGCGTCTCGGGATAGCGAATCGCCAGCACCGTGAAGATCATCAGAAGCAGCGCGATCGTGCCAAAGAAGATCGCCGTCGGGACCGTCCATGCCATCCATGCCATGTCGTCTCTCCCTCTCTCAGACGCGGCCGAGGGCAAAGCCCTTGGCGATGTAGTTGCGCACGAACCAGATCACGAGTGCGCCGGGCAGGATCGTCAGCACCCCCGCCGCCGCCAGCACGCCCCAGTCGAGGCCGGAGGCCGAGACGGTGCGGGTCATCGTCGCCGCGATCGGCTTGGCATCGACGCTCGTCAGGGTACGCGACAAGAGCAGCTCCACCCATGAGAACATGAAGCAGAAGAACGCCGCCACCCCAATGCCGCTCGCGATCAACGGCATGAAGATCTTCACGAAGAACTTGGGAAAGGAATAGCCGTCGATATAGGCGGTCTCGTCAATCTCGCGCGGCACGCCGCGCATGAAGCCTTCGAGAATCCAGACCGCCAGCGGCACGTTGAACAGCGTATGGGCCAGTGCCACCGCGATATGCGTATCGAACAGCCCCACGGAGGAGTAGAGTTGGAAGAAGGGCAGCGCGAAGACCGCGGGCGGCGCCATGCGGTTCGTCAGCAGCCAGAAGAACAGGTGCTTGTCGCCCATGAAGCTGTAGCGCGAAAAGGCGTAGGCCGCGGGCAGCGCCACTGCAATCGAGATGGCGGTGTTCATCGTCACGTAGATGATCGAGTTGACGTAGCCCATGTACCATGACGGATCGGTCAGGATCTTCTCGTAATTGGCCAGTGTCAGGTTGCGCGGCCACATCGAAAAGCCCGAAAGGATCTCGGCATTGGTCTTCAGGCTCATGTTCAGGAGCCAGTAGATCGGCAGCATCAGAAACAGCAGGTAGAGCGCCATTACGATCACCGAGCCATTGGGCCGGAACCGGCGGCGGCTGCGGGCGCGCGGCTCGGCGGCGCTGACGTCGCCGGGGATCGAGGCCGCGCCGGGGGCGGAGGTCGCGTCGGTCATCAGACACCATCCCTTTTGTCGAGGTTGGTCATGACGGTGTAGAACACCCATGAGATCAGCAGGATGACGAGGAAGTACATCAGGCTGAACGCCGCCGCCGGGCCGAGGTCGAACTGCCCCAACGCCATCTTCACGAGGTCGATGGACAGGAAGGTGGTGGCGTTGCCCGGGCCGCCGCCGGTGACGACGAAGGGCTCGGTGTAGATCATGAAGCTGTCCATGAACCTGAGCAGGATCGCGATCATCAGCACGCCCGCCATCTTCGGCAGCTCGATGAACCGAAACACCTTCCAGCGCGAGGCCTGGTCGATCTTGGCGGCCTGATAATAGGCGTCGGGAATCGATTGCAGCCCAGCATAGGCCAAGAGCGCCACCAGCGAGGTCCAGTGCCAGACATCCATGACGATGACCGTGGCCCAGGCGTCGATCACGTTCTGAGTGTAGTTGTAGTTCACGCCGAGCTTGGCCAGCGTGTAGCCCAGAAGGCCGATATCGACCCGACCGAAGATCTGCCAGATCGTGCCGACCACGTTCCACGGGATCAGCAGCGGCAGCGACATCAGCACGAGGCAGAACGAGGCCCAGAAGCCCTTCTTGGGCATGTTGAGCGCGACGAAGATGCCCAGCGGCACCTCGATCGCGAGGATGATGCCCGAAAAGACGAGCTGGCGGCCCAGAGCGTTCCACATCCGCTCGCTTTTGAGCATGTCGCGGAACCAGTCGAGCCCGGCCCAGAAGAAGACGTTGTTGCCGAAGGTGTCCTGCACGGAATAGTTCACCACGGTCATCAGCGGGATCACCGCCGAAAAACCGACAAGGATCAGCACCGGCAGGACGAGAAACCAAGCCTTCTGGTTGACGGTCTTGTTCATCACGCGGCCCTCCCCTGCGCGGTCCCCGGCGCGACGCGCCACTCGTCGGCATAGACGTTGATCGCCTCTGCATCGAAGCTCACCCTGTCGGCCCCCGCCGGCACCGGCGTCCCCTCATCGAGGATCGCGTTGGCCGTCGTGCCGCCGACATCGAGCCGGACGATCTTGTGACGGCCCACATCCTCAACCCGGGTGATGCGCGCGGGCAGCCCCTCGCCGCCCGCATGCAGCCGGACGAATTCGGGCCGCACACCGATCTGCACCTGCCCCGCCACGGGGGCGTAGCTGTCGCCCAGCGGCACCGACACGCCCTGCACGATGGCGCTGGCCCCCGACACCTCGGCCTCGAACAGGTTCATGCCGGGCGAGCCGATGAAGAAGCCGACGAAAGTGTGTGCGGGCCGCTCGAACAGCTCCTGCGGCGTGCCGATCTGCACTACGCGCCCGTCATACATCACCACCACCTTGTCGGCGAAGGTCAGCGCCTCGGTCTGATCGTGGGTGACATAGATCATCGTGTGGCCGAAGTCGTGATGCAGCTGCTTGAGCTGGGTGCGCAGCTCCCACTTCATATGCGGGTCGATCACGGTCAGCGGCTCGTCGAACAGAAGCGCGTTCACGTCCTCGCGCACCATGCCGCGGCCCAGGGAAATCTTCTGCTTGGCGTCGGCGGTCAGCCCGCGCGCCTTGCGCTTGAGCTGGTCCTCCATACCGATCATCGCGGCGATGGAGTTGACCCGCTCGGCGATGTATTTCGGATCGGCCCCGCGGTTCTTGAGCGGAAAGGCGAGGTTATCGCCAACGCTCATCGTGTCGTAGACCACCGGGAACTGGAACACCTGCGCGATGTTGCGCTCGGCCGTCGGCGCGTCGGTCACGTCGCGCCCGTCGAAGAGGATGCGGCCCCGGCTCGGGCGCAGCAGCCCCGAGATGATGTTGAGCAGCGTGGACTTGCCACAGCCCGAAGAGCCCAAGAGCGCGTAAGCCTCGCCGTCGACCCAGTCGTGGTTGAGCTCCTTGAGCGCCCAGTCGTCGTCGGATTTCGGATGTTTCAGGTAGGAATGCGCGAGATTGTCGAGCGTGATCTTGGCCATGTCAGGCGGCCTCCACATAAGCGGCGGGGGCGACGAGCGTGCCGTCCTCGGCGAAGACATAGACATGCGCCGGATCGAGATAGGCGGTGAGCGCCTGCCCGGGACGCAGGTTGCGCACGCCGTGGATCAGCCCGACCCAGCGGGTGCCGTGATGGTCGAGATGCACAAAGGTCTCGGAGCCGGTGATCTCGGTCACCGCGAGCCGGGTTTCGAACGCGATGTCGCCGGGAGCGCCGCGCTCCAACTCCATGTGGTTGGGGCGAAAGCCCCCCTGATAGCGCCCGTCGCGCAAGGCCCCCAGCGCGCCCGCGGCCGGCACCTCGCGGCCGCCGTCAAGATGCAGGCCGTTCCCGCGCTTCTCGAAGGGCAGGAAGTTCATCGGCGGATCGGAAAAGACCCGCGCGGTGGTCGCGTCCACCGGGTGACGATAGACCCGCGGCGTCTCGCCGAACTGCGTCACCCTGCCCTCCCAGAGCGTGGCGACATGGCCGCCCAGAAGCAGCGCCTCCTCGGGCTCGGTGGTGGCATAAACGAAGATCGAGCCCGCTTCCTCGAAGATCCGGGGGATCTCGGCGCGCAGCTCCTCGCGCAGCTTGTAGTCGAGATTGGCCAGCGGCTCGTCCAAGAGCACCAGACCGGCATCCTTGACCAACGCGCGGGCCAGAGCGCAGCGCTGCTGCTGGCCGCCCGACAGTTCCAGCGGCTTGCGGTCGAGAAGCGGGGTGAGCTTCATCATCTCGGCCGATTTGCGCACGGCGGCGTCGATCTCGGGTTTCGACTTGCCCGAGATCCGCATCGGCGAGGCGATGTTGTCGTAGACCGTCATCGACGGGTAGTTGATGAACTGCTGGTAGACCATCGCCACCTTGCGGTCCTGCACCCGCTGGCCGGTCACGTCCTCGCCGTTCCACAGGATGCGGCCCGTGGAGGGCTGATCGAGCCCCGCCATCAGCCGCATCAACGAGGTCTTGCCCGACAGGGTCGGGCCCAAGAGCACGTTCATCGTGCCGTTTTGCAACGTGAGGTCGGTGCGGTGGATATGGGTTTGCCCCTCCACCCGCTTCGACACGCCCTCCAGCGTCAGTGTCATTCTCGTCCTCCCCGGTCGCGCGGCCTCAGCCGTGCCGCGCGGCCCTCTCTCCCTGCATCCAGTCCTCCAGCGCCGCCGCCTGATCTCCCGTCAGGCGAAGCCCCAGCTTCGATCTTCTCCACAGCACGTCATCCGCGCTGCGAGCGTATTCCTTTTCGACGAGCCATGCGACCTCGGCCTCGGTCAGCGTCGCGCCGAAATCGCGGCCCATATCCTCCGGGCGCTTTGCATCGCCGAGGATGAGCCGCGCCTCGGTGCCGTAGGCGCGCACCAGCCGCCGCGCCCAGCGCCGGTCGAGGAACGGATAATCCGCCTCCAGACCCGCGATCAGCGCCTCGACCCCGTCCACCGGGAAATCGCCGCCGGGCAGTGCGACGCCCGCCGTCCAATGACCCTTCTTGGTCTCGAAGAAGGGCGCGATCTTCTCCATCGCGCTCTCGGCAAGGCGGCGATAGGTGGTGATCTTTCCGCCAAAGACGTTGAGCACCGGCGCGCCACCTGTCGCGTTGACCTTGAGCGTGTAGTCCCGCGTCGCCGCCGTGGCCGAACTGGCCCCGTCATCATAGAGCGGACGCACCCCCGAATAGGTCCAGACGATGTCGTCGCGCGTCACCTCGCGTTCGAAATAGCGACTTGCGAAGCGGCACAGATACTCCTGCTCCTCGGGAGTGCAGACAGCTGGTTCCGACGGATCGGGGTGGTCGGCATCGGTGGTGCCGATCAACGTGAAATCGGTCTCGTAGGGGATCGCGAAGATGATCCGCCCGTCGGTGCCCTGAAAGAAATAGCACTTGTCGTGGTCATAGAGCCGCTCGGTGACGATGTGGCTGCCGCGCACGAGGCGCACGCCTTCGCGCGTCTCCACATCGATCGCGCCCTTGAGCAGCTTGCCGACCCACGGGCCACCCGCATTGACCAGCATCCGGGCACGGTGCGTGCGCCGCGCGCCGGTTTCGCGATCCTCGACCTCGACGGCCCAGAGATCGCCCTCCCGCGCGGCGTGCAGCACGCGGGTCCGCGTCATGATCCGCGCGCCGCGCGCCTCGGCGTCGCGGGCGTTGAGCACGACAAGACGCGAATCCTCGACCCAGCAGTCGGAATATTCGTAGGCCGTCTCGAATTTGGGATCGAGCGGCGCACCCGCCGGGTCGCGCTGCAGATCGAGCGTGCTGGTGCCGGGCAGGATCTTCCGCCCGCCCAGATGGTCGTACATGAACAGCCCCAGCCGGATCAGCCAGGCCGGGCGGCGGCCCCGCATCCAAGGCATCACCGTGCCCAGCAGCTTCGAGGTCGGCGTGTCGCTCTCGAACCGCATGCTGGGATGATAGGGCAGCACGAAGCGCATCGGCCACGAGATATGCGGCATGGCGCGCAGCAGCGTCTCGCGCTCGATCAGCGCTTCCCGCACCAGCCGGAACTCGAAATATTCGAGGTAGCGCAGCCCGCCATGGAACAGCTTGGTCGAAGAGGAGGAGGTCGCCTGCGCCAAATCGTCCATCTCGGCCAGCACCACCGACAGACCGCGTCCGGCGGCGTCGCGTGCGATGCCGCAGCCATTGATGCCGCCGCCGATCACGAAAAGATCCGAGACCGGCTCCGATGCCTGAGATGACGACACGTGGACCCTCCCGCCCGGTGTTCGGTTCAACGGCGAGACTGCATCTTCGAGCCGCGTCTGGCAAGTGCAATTTTTCGTTTTCGTTCGCTTTTCGCAGGCGCCCCGCCTTGGACGGAGCCTTACCACACGAAGGATTCGGGTGCGCCGGTTCCGGAGACGCGACCTCCAAGGGTGTCGCAATTCCGCGATTCCGTTGCATTCCGCACAATACCGCGCATTATGGAACATTCACGAGGGGAACCGCGCCGATGTCACAGAGCTTTCGCCAACCCGAGATCCTCGAGATCGCGCGCCGCGAGGGGCGCGTCACCGTCGAGGGGCTGGCCGAGCATTTCAACGTCACGCTGCAGACGATCCGCCGCGACCTGACCGATCTGGCCGAGGCAGGACGGCTCGACCGGGTGCATGGCGGCGCGGTGCTGCCATCGGGCACCGTCAATATCGGCTACGAGCACCGCCGAAGCCTCAACCCCGGCCCTAAATCCGCGATCGCCGCCGCCTGCGCCGCCGATATCTCGGACAACGCCTCCATCTTCCTCAACATCGGCACCTCGACCGAGGCCGTGGCCCGCGCGCTCTTGCGCCATCGCGGGCTGATGGTGGTGACAAACAACATCAACGTGGCCCATATTCTCGCCGAAAACGCCGAGGCGCAGGTGATCGTCACCGGTGGCACGCTCAGGCGTTCGGATGGCGGGCTGGTGGGTGCGCTCACGACTCAGACGATCCAGCAGTTCAGGTTCGATCTCGCGGTGATCGGCTGCTCCGCCCTCGACGAGAGTGGCGACCTGCTCGACTTCGACATCGAGGAGGTCGGCGTGAACCAGAGCCTTCTGGGCCGCTCGCGCCGCACGGTGCTGGTGGCCGATCGCTCCAAGTTCTCGCGCACGGCGCCTGCGCGCATCGCCTCGCTGCGCGAAATCGACGCCTTCTACACCGATGCGCCGCCGCCCGCCGCGCTGGCGCAGCGCTGCGCCGACTGGGGCACGCGGATCGTCATCGCCCCCGCCGATCCGGCCGCGAACTGATCGGTCCCGCACTGGCACATCGGCGCACCAGCCCCTAGATGGGGCCGGTGTTCCAGACCCGCGCCCGGAGGCTCCATGCAATCCGCCCTGCCCAGACTGGCCTTTCGGCTGGTGCTGATCGTCCTGCTGATCGCGGGAAATCTGTGGCTGGCGCTATGGTTGCGCGATTTCGCCGCCGAGATGGCCGCGCAGGGCCGGATCGAACTGTTCGGCGCCACCGTGGCCGGGCTGCTGCTGCTCTATGCGCTGGTGCTGGCGATCCCCTTCGTGCCGGGGGCCGAGATCGGTTTGGCGCTGCTGATGACGCATGGGGCCTCCGCCGCGCCTTTTGTCTGGGGCGCGACGGTTCTGGGGCTGAGCTTTGCCTACGGGGCGGGCCTCGCCCTGTCGGGACCCCGCATCTGCGCGGCGCTGGAGCGGCACGGTTTTGCCCGCGCGGCGGCGACGCTGGGCCGGTTGCGGGAAACCGACCCCGAAACCCGGATACGGCGGCTTGAGGACAGCGTGCCGCGCTGGGCGCGGGCCTGGGTGCTGCGGCGGCGTCACCTTCTGCTGGCGCTGCTGATCAATCTGCCGGGCAATTCGCTGATCGGCGGCGGTGGCGGCATCCTGCTCGCCGCTGGGCTAAGTCGTCTGTTCCGGCCCCTGCCGCTGCTGCTCACCCTCGGGCTTGCCACTGCCCCTGTGCCACTTCTGGTAATGATCATCGGGCCGGGCATCCTCGGCTGATACACCAGCGCCTCATTATCGCGCATTCGCTGCCTTGGAGTGAGGTGTTTTCGGGCGATTGACGAAACGACCGGCATGCTCTGCCTGCAAAAGTGGCCACGGCGCGCCCGTCGCGCCAAACCTTCCGGCAAACCGCCGCCGGAGACCCCATGCTGCAGCAGTTGCCCCGCCCTGCTCCCGACATCGCGCCGTCCGGGCCGCCCCGCGCGCGCGGCCTGCTGCGGATCACCGCCGAGGTGGATGCGACGGGCGCCGCGCGGCTTGGGCTGCTGCGGCAGGAGGGGGCGCTCAGGGCGCTGTTCCCCCGCCTGCCGAACCGGGTCGAGGCGGTCGTTCTCAACACCTCCGGCGGGGCGACGGGCGGCGACCGGCTGCGCATCGAGGCCGAGGCCGGGCCGGGCGCGCATCTGCGCCTCACCACCCAGGCCGCCGAGCGCGCCTACCGGGCCACGGGCAGCGTTCCGGCGCGGATTCGCAACCACCTCCGCGTGGCCACAGGCGCCCGGCTCGACTGGCTGCCGCAGGAGACGATCCTGTTCGAGGGCTGCCATCTCGACCGCCGCCTCACGCTCGACCTCGCCCCCGGCGGCCGGGCGCTGATCGTGGAGCCGGTGATCTTCGGCCGCGTGCTGATGGGCGAGAGCCTGCGTGATGCGCGGTTTCGCGACCGGGTCGAGATCTGCCGCGACGGCGTGCCGCTCTATCTCGACGCGCTCTCCTTCTCAGGTGATGTGACGGCCCACCTCGCCCGCCCGGCGGTGGCCAATGGTGCCGCCGCGATGGCGAGCGTGATCCTCGCCGCCCCCGAGGCCGAGAGCCACCTCGCGCCCTTGCGCGCCGCCCTGCCCGCCGCCGCCGGGGCCACGCTTCTGGCCCCCGATCTTCTCGTTCTGCGACTGCTTGCCGCCGACGGGTTCGATCTGCGCGCGGCACTGCTGCCCGTGCTCGACCGGCTCACCAGCGGCACGCTTCCCGCCTCATGGAGACTGTGACATGAACCTCACCCCCCGCGAAAAGGACAAGCTGCTGGTGTCCATGGCCGCCGAGGTGGCCCGCCGCCGCCTCGCCCGCGGGGTCAAGCTCAACCATCCCGAAGCGATCGCGCTGATCACCGACGCGGTGGTCGAGGGCGCGCGCGACGGGCGCTCGGTCGCCGACATGATGCAGGCCGGGGCCGAGGTGATCACCCGCGCGCAATGCATGGAGGGCGTGCCCGAGATGATCGCCGAGGTGCAGGTCGAGGCGACCTTTCCCGACGGGACCAAGCTCGTCACCGTGCATGACCCAATCCGCTGACCAGACCCCCGGCCCGATCCGCCGAAAGGACGACAGATGACCCGCATTCTCTTCGCCACCCCGCTTGTCCTTCCCGCCCCGGCGCTGGCCCATGCGGGTTCTGCGCATCAGCACGCGGGCTGGGCCGGGCCGCTCCTCGGCCTCGCACTGCTCGCCGCCGCGATCCTGCGGGGTCTGCGCGCATGATCCCCGGAGAGCTGATGCCGCGAGACGGCGAGATCGAGCTGAACGCAGGATCCGAGGCGATCACCCTGATGGTCGCCAACACCGGCGACCGGCCCGTGCAGGTCGGCAGCCATTTCCACTTTGCCGAAGCCAATCCCGGCCTCGATTTCGACCGCAACGCCGCGCATGGCCGCCGCCTCGACATCGCCAGCGGCACGGCGGTACGCTTCGAGCCGGGCCAGCGCCGCGAGGTGCGGCTGATCGAGATCGGTGGCGACCGGCGGATCTTCGGCTTTCAGGGCAACGTGATGGGAGACCTCTGATGGCCACGCGCATTCCCCGCGGCGACTATGCCAACATGTACGGCCCCACCACCGGCGACCGGCTGCGCCTTGCCGACACCGACCTCGTGATCGAGGTCGAGCGCGACCTCACGACCTATGGAGAGGAGGTGAAGTTCGGCGGTGGCAAGACGATCCGCGACGGCATGGGCCAGAGCCAGCGGACGCGCGCCGAAGGCGCGGTCGACACGCTGATCACCAACGCGCTGATCCTCGACCACACCGGCATCTACAAGGCCGATGTCGGCCTGCGCGACGGGCGCATCCACGCCATCGGCAAGGCGGGCAACCCCGACACCCAGCCCGGCGTCGACATCGTGGCAGGCCCCGGCACCGAGGTGATCGCGGGCGAGGGGCGCATCCTGACGGCGGGCGGCATGGACAGCCATATCCACTACATCTGCCCGCAGCAGATCGAGGAGGCCTTGGCCTCGGGCGTCACCACCATGCTCGGCGGCGGCACCGGGCCCGCGCATGGCACGCTCGCCACCACCTGCACGCCGGGGCCGTGGCACATGACCCGGATGCTGCAATCGGCCGATGCCTTCCCGATGAACCTCGCCTTCGCGGGCAAGGGCAACGCGAGCCTGCCCGGCGCGCTGCACGAGCAGATCCTCGCGGGCGCCTGCGCGCTCAAGCTGCATGAGGATTGGGGCACGACCCCTGCCGCCATCGACTGTTGCCTAAGGGTGGCCGACGAGACCGGCGTGCAGGTGATGATCCACACCGACACGCTGAACGAGGCGGGCTTCGTGGAGAACACGGTGAAGGCCATCGCCGGGCGCACCATCCACGCCTTTCACACCGAGGGCGCGGGCGGCGGCCACGCGCCCGACATCATCAAGATCTGCGGCGAGATGTCGGTCCTGCCCGCCTCGACCAACCCCACGCGCCCCTTCACCGTCAACACGGTCGAGGAGCATCTCGACATGTTGATGGTCTGCCACCACCTCGACAAGCGGGTGCCCGAGGACATCGCCTTTGCCGAGAGCCGGATCCGGCGCGAGACCATCGCCGCCGAGGACATTCTGCACGACATGGGCGCCTTCTCGATCATCGCAAGCGACAGCCAGGCGATGGGCCGCGTCGGTGAGGTGCTGATCCGCACATGGCAGACCGCCGACAAGATGAAGCGCCAGCGCGGGCGTCTGGCGGAAGAGACCGGCGAGAACGACAACTTCCGCGCCCGCCGCTATATCGCGAAATACACCATCAACCCGGCGCTGGCGCATGGTCTGGCGCGCGAGATCGGCTCGATCGAGCCGGGCAAGCGCGCGGATCTGGTGCTGTGGCATCCCGCCTTCTTCGGGGTGAAGCCCGAGATGGTGCTCTTGGGTGGTCAGATCGTAATGGCGCAGATGGGCGATCCCAACGCCTCGATCCCGACGCCGCAGCCGGTGCATCTGCGCCCGATGTTTGGCGCCTATGGCCGCGCAGTGGAACATGCGGGCGTCACCTTCGTGTCCAAGGCGGCGCAGGAGGACGGGCTGCGCGACAAGATCGGCCTCGCCAAGCAGACGGTGGCGATCGAGGACACGCGACACGTCACCAAGCGCGACCTGAAGCTCAACGACGCGCTGCCCAGCGTCGAGGTGCACCCCGAGACCTACGAAGTGCGCGCCGACGGCGTGCTGCTCACCTGCGAGCCTGCCGAGGTGCTGCCGATGGCACAGCGCTACTTCCTGTTCTGAGGATAACCATGATCGATCTTCCCACTGCCCGGCACTTGCACCGCAAGGGTGACTGGTCCGGCCCCGCCGAGACCTGCGCGCTCGATTACGAGGGCCGTTTTTTGCGCCGCAAGCGGCTGGAAACGGCATCGGGCCGTCCCTTCCTCGTCGATCTCGCGCAGACCACATCGCTCGACGCAGGCGATGCGCTGGAACTGTCGGACGGCAGCCACGTCGCGATCGAGGCCGCGCCAGAGCCACTGACCGAGGCGCGCGGCGACCTCGTCCGTCTCGCTTGGCATGTCGGCAACCGCCACACCCCCTGCGAGATCCGTCCTGATTGCCTCGTGATCCGCCGCGACCACGTGATCGCGCATATGCTGGCGCATCTGGGCGCGGAGTTGCGCGACGTGACCAGGCCCTTCACGCCCGAGGGCGGGGCCTATGGCCATGGCCGCACCCATGCCCACGACCATGTCGCCACCGCTCATGCTCACTGATCATCAGGCCCTGATGCTGATGCGCTGGCTGTCGCCGGGCTACCCGGTCGGGGCCTTCGCCTATTCGCACGGGCTGGAGCAGGCCATCGCCGAAGAAAACGTGCGGGATCGCGCCACGCTCGAGGACTGGCTGCGGGACACGTTGGAGCATGGCGCAGGCCGCAACGACGCGCTGCTGCTCGTTGCGGCCTATCGCGACCCGGACGACACCGCACGGACCGACGCCGCCGCCCGCGCCTTTGCCGCGAGCCGCGAAAGGGTGATCGAGACCGAGCGGCAGGGCGCGGCCTTCGCGCGCACCGAGGCCATCGTCTTGGGCGGCCCGGATGCGCCGCTGAGCTATCCTGTCGCCATCGGCGCGGCAGCGGCGCGCCATGTGTTGCCGCTACGGCCCACTTGCGCGCTCTACCTCCAAGCCTTCGCCGCCAATCTCGTCACGGCGGCGCAACGCCTGATGCCGCTGGGCCAGACCGAAGGCCAAAGACTGCAATCCGCCCTCGCGCCCCCCTGCGCCCGCATCGCCGAGGAGACCGAGCACGGCACGCTCGACGATCTCTCCTCCACGACCTTCATGGGTGACATCGCGTCGATGCGCCACGAGACCCTGCAACCGAGGATATTCGCCACATGAGCACGACCTCCATGAACGGCCCCCTGCGCATCGGCATCGGCGGCCCCGTCGGCGCTGGAAAGACGACGCTCACTGCCGCTCTGGCCCGCGCCCTTGCGCCCGATCACTCCATCGGCGTCATCACCAATGACATCTACACCCAAGAGGACGCCGAGGCCCTGATGCGGATGCAGATCCTGCCCGGCGACCGGGTGATCGGCGTTGAAACGGGCGGCTGCCCGCACACCGCGATCCGCGAGGATGCAAGCCTCAACCTCGCCGCCGTGGCGGAACTCGAACGGCGGCATCCAGGGGTCGAGGTGGTGCTGATCGAATCGGGCGGCGACAATCTCTCGGCGACCTTCTCGCCCGAACTGGCGGACGTCACCGTCTATGTCATCGACGTGGCCGCAGGCGAGGAGATCCCGCGCAAGGGCGGTCCCGCCATCACCCGGTCGGATCTTCTGGTCATCAACAAGACCGACCTTGCGCCGCATGTCGGCGCCTCGCTCGAGGTGATGGAGCGCGACGCAGCCCGGATGCGCGCAGGCCGGCCCTTCACCTTCTGCGCGCTGCGCCATGGGGGCGGCATAGACGAGGTGCTAGGTCACCTGCGCCGGATGGGCGGCCTTGCGGCCCCGGACGCGGCGCCCGCTCTGGCACCAAGCGCCGCGGCAGGGTAACGAGGAGCGGCAGCGACGGAGCCCCCTTGGCCTATCTCGACAACATCCGCACCTTCGTCCGGGTCTACGAGCTGGGCTCGATGTCTGCCGCCGGGCGCGACATGCGGATCTCGGCCGCCGTCGCCTCGGCCCGCATAGGTCAGCTCGAGACGCATCTGGGCGTGCGCCTGTTCCAGCGCACCACCCGCAGCCTCGCCCCCACCGAGCAGGGCCGCAGCTTCTATGATGGCGCGCGCGCGGTGCTCGAAAAGGTCGAGGAGGCCGAGGCGCTGGTCTCGGAAATCACCGAGACCCCGCGCGGCACGATCCATGTCGCGGCGCCTCTGGGGGTGGGCCGGCGGCTGATCGCGCCGCTGCTTCCTGGCTTCGCGCAGGCCTATCCACGCATCGATCTGCGGCTGCGGCTGTCGGACCGGATGATCGATCTGGCCGCCGAGGCGATCGATCTGCGGTTCTTCCTCGGCCATCCCGCCGACAGCGATCTGACGATCCGCCAGATCGCGACCTGCGCGCGCGTGCTCTGCGCGGCACCGGCCTATATCGACCGGCACGGCGCACCCCGCGATGGCAACGATCTGGTGGCGGCGGGGCATGACTGCCTCAACCTGCGCTTTCCCGGCGCCACGGAGTTCCGCTGGACGCTGAGGACACCGCAAGGCCCCCGGCCCTATCCGGTCAGGGGCCGCCTCGAATGCGACGATGGCGACGTGCTGACCGCTTGGGCGCTCGAAGGGGCGGGCATCGCGATGAAACCGGTGTTCGAGATCGCGGAGCATCTCGCGGCCGGGCGTCTCGTCCCGGTCTGCGCCGCGACGCCGCCGCTGCCGGTACAGATGGCCTGCCTCTTCACGCATCGGCGGCTGCAGGACCCCAAGATCCGCATCTTCATGGAACATGTCTCGGGTCGCGTGGCGAGCGCCGTCGCTGCCGCCGAGGCGAAGGCAACCGAGGACGCAGCGGAACAATCGGCAGGAAATTGCTGACGGCTCGTCTTTTCGGGAACCGCTTCTGATCCTTTTGGGCGACTCTGTTATATCGGAGGGAGAGCCAGAGGAGATCGCCCTTGTTCGCAGCCGTCCAGTCCGTGCAGGCCCCGGAACGTCCCGTCAGCCCTTCCGAAACCGGTCCACTCGTGCGCACCGCCATCCTGCTGGCCCGCGTCTGGGAGCTGCGCGACGCACAGATGGTGGCGATTCTGGGCGGCATGCAGCCCGAAAGCTGGCGTCGCTGGTGCGCGGGACAGGTCGAGATCGTCGATCGCGAACGCCTGCGCCGCATGGCACTGCTTCGTGATATCCATATCGCCACCCGCCCGGCCTGTGTCGGTCTCGGTGCTGCCGACTGGATCCGCGCGCGTCAGCGCCAGCTTGGCGATCGCAGCCCGCTGCAGCTGATGATGTCCGGCCGGGTCGAGGATCTGGTACGGCTGCGCGACAGCTACGCCTCCATCGCCGCCTGATCTCTCCGAGGGGGCGTTCCCCCGGCGGGATCGTTCCGGTTGACAGATCCGCGCCGACGGATAGGAGGGCGCTCTCGCCCCACCGCCGGAGCTCCCCGCCATGGACCTGCCCCTCGCGCCGTTTCTCGCGGCGCTCGATCTCATCGCAGCCGTCTCCTTCGCCGCGACCGGCGCGCTGGTCGCCTCGCGCAAGGAACTCGACATCCTCGGCTTCGTCTGGTTCGGGGTCATCACCGGCGTCGGCGGTGGCACGCTGCGCGACCTGCTGCTCGGGCTGCCTGTGTTCTGGGTCGAGGATCCGACCACCGTGCTGGTCTGCATCGCCACCGCTATCGCGGTGCATTTCGCGGCGCATCTGATCGAATACCGTTACCGCTACATCCTGTGGCTCGACGCCTTCGGCATGGCGCTGGTGAGCGTGGTAGGCACGCTCAAGGCGCTCGATGCGGGGGCCGGGGTCACGGTGGCGATCGCCATGGGCGTGATCACCGCCAATGTCGGCGGCATCATCCGTGACACGCTGGGCCAAGAGCCCTCGGTGATCCTGCGCCGCGAGATCTATGTCGCGGCCTCGATGCTGGGCGCGGCGGCCTGCGCGGCGCTCGAAGTCGCGGGGGCGGGTCGCGAGGCGGCGGCGCTGGCGGGCTTCGGCGCGGCCTTCGTGCTGCGGATGCTGGCGCTCTGGCGGGGCTGGTCGATGCCCGCCTACAAATCGCGTCCGGGCCGTGAGAATCCGCCCACCGGGTTCGAAACCGATACCTGACGTGAAAAGGGGGGCCACGAAGCCCCCCCTGTCTTGTCGTCTGGCGTGCGACCCTCAGCCCAGGGGCCGGGTCAGCGCCGGGTTGGCCCATGCCCCGCGGTCGATGTCGAGATCGGCATAGTCCGCGATCTCCAGCACCGGCTCCACCGCGCCCGCGCGCAGCTGGCGGCGGTAGTCGTCCAGAAGCCGCAGCCCGACCGGGAACAGCATCGCCAGCGCCAGCAGGTTGACCAGCGCCAAAAGCCCCATCAGCGGGTCCGAGAAGAAGAACACGGCCGTTGCACCCGGGGCCGCCGCGCCGAGGAACACCACCAGCGGCACCGCGAGACGCAGCAGAAGCCGGGCGATCCTGGTGTCCGAGAGGACCGAAAGCGCCGTCTCGCCGAGGTAGTAGTTGTAGATGATCGAGGAGAAGGCGAAGAGCAGCACCGCGCCGGTCAGGAAGTACTGCGACCAAGCGCCCAGATGATCGACGAGGCTCTGCTGCGTCAACGCGACGCCGTCCACCTCGGTGGCACCGGGCACGTAGACATCGCCCAGAAGGATCACCATCGCGGTGCAGGTGCAGATGATGATGGTGTCGATGAACACCGACAGCGACTGCACGATGCCTTGGCTGATCGGGTGCGGCACCGCCGCCGCCGCTGCCACGTTCGGAGCCGAGCCGAGGCCCGCCTCGTTCGAGAAGAGGCCGCGCCGCATGCCTTGGGCCACCGCCGCGCCGACACCGCCGCCGACCGCTTCCTCGAGGCCCACCGCGTTAGCCACGATGGTCCACAGCGCCGCCGGAACCTCCGTGATGTTGAGCACGATCACGGCCAGAGCGAGCACGATATAGCCCAGTGCCATCACCGGGATCACCACGTCCGAGACCTGCGCGATCCGTTTGATGCCGCCGAACACGATGATCAGCGTGACGAGAGCAAGCCCCGCGCCGACCCAGATCGGATCTAGCCCGAGGCTGTCCTGCGCCGCCACGGCGACGGTGTTGCCCTGAAACGCCGAGAAGCCGAGGCCGAAGGAGGCCAGCAGGCAGACCGCGTAGAGCATCGCGAGCCAGGTGAACCGCTCACCCAGACCGTGAATGATGTATTGCGCCGGACCACCGCGGAAGGTGCCGTCATCCTCGCTGCGCTTGTAGAGTTGCGCCAGCGCGCATTCGAACAGAGAGGTCGCCATGCCGATGAACGCAACGACCCACATCCAGAACACCGCGCCCGGCCCGCCCAGCGTGATCGCCACGGCGACACCCGCGATGTTGCCGCCGCCGACGCGGCCGCCGATGGACACGAGCAGCGCCTCGCGCGAGGACACGCCACCGGCGCGATTGCCGCCCTCGGACAGCACGCCCCACATGCGCCCGAAATAGCGCAGCTGAACGAAGCCCGACATCAGGGTGAAGGTCCCGCCGAAAACAACGAGGAAGGGGATCAGCGCCCACCCCCAGGTGGCGTCTCCGATCCAGCCGAATAGTGTCTGCAACTGTGTCATGCGGTCCTGTCTCCCCTGTCACACCCGATAAGCACGGTGCGGCTCTGTGGCGCGTTTGCGCAAGCGGCGCAACGCAATGTTCCAATATGACCGCGTCAAAGAAGCACCAACACCACGGACCCCACATAGAGGCCAAGCACCAGAACGCTCTCGAAGCCGATCCGCACCGGTCCGGTCTTCTGTCGCCGCAGCATTCCCAGAAGCAGCACACCGGTCATCAGCATGGCGATGAGCGCCGTGGACCGGTCGGCCGGGCCAATTGCCGCGTAGATCGACCCGTCATCGAAGAAATCCGCCGCCGACAGGAACATCACCTCGAAGGCGTTGCCGCCGATCACATCGCCTACGGCGAGACTGACCGCGCCGATCCGCACCGCCGCGATGGCGGTGACCAGCTCGGGCAAAGAATTGGCGACACCGGCAAAGACCGTGCCCACCGCGCTCTCGCCCATGCCGGTGATCTCCACGAGCGCGAGGCTCGCCTCGCCGATCACCCAGCCCGCTACCGCCGTCACCCCCGCATAGAGTGCGAAGCGCAGCCACAGGCCGGTGTCGGACTTGCCGCCCTCGCGGTCGGGCTCAGAGACCTCCTCGCGCGTCTCGTCGGTCTCGACAGGATGCCACATCGGGGCCTCATGCATCTGGGCAAGCAGGCGCAGGCCCAGAGCGTAACCCACCGGGATCAGCAGCGAGGCGGGATGCACGCCCCAGAAGGTGATCTGCGGTTCGGCGGAAGCGATGAGCGGGATCGACAGCAGCGCCACCAGTAGCACGCCTTGCGCGAGGCCGGTGACAGAGGCGGCGGCATGTTCGAGATTGGCGCGACGGTAGAACAGGTCGGCCACGGCGATGAAGGCGGTCTGTGCGGTGAGCCCGCCCAGCGCGTTGCCGACGGCAAGACCCGAGGCTCCCTGTGCTGCGGTCGAGATCGAGGTGATGGCGCCGGGCAGCGAGGTCGCCGCGCCGACGAAGAGCGCCCCGGCAACGACCTCGCCCATACCGGTGCGATCGGCCAAGGCGTCGGCCACATGCGCAAGGCGCACGCCCGCCAGGGCAATGGCCGCCGCCGCCATCACGAAGATGCCGGCAACGGCCCCGAGCGAGAGGCCACCCAGATCCATCTAGAGGACGGGCGTGACCATCATTCGGCGGCGATGAACTCGCGGCCCTCGAACAGGGCGCAGGAGCCGTCGCTGTCGCCGATGGCGAAACCGGAGCCGCTATCGGAAATGTCGCAACGCATCGGGAAGATCGCCGACCCCGTGTCGCCCTGCGCTTGGTCGAGCGTCAGAATGCCATTGGCGACCGTGTAGACGCCGTTGACCCGGCCCAGCTGATCGCTGCCCGCCATGGAAAAGCGGCCATCCTGCGAGAACTTCACCGCGATGGGGCCAAGGGTATAAAGGCCTGGTTCGATGGCATTGGCTGGGGCGACTGCCTCTTCGGTATCGCTGTTGGCCGGGGCCACGGCAGGACCGGCAGGCGCTGCGTTCGCCTGCTCGCCGAGAGCGGGGTCGGAGACGTCGATCGAAGGTGCGGCGGCCACGGGAGCAGACGCTTCGGCGGCATCCGAGCCAATGTCGCCAGCCTCGGAGGCTTGAGCCGGTTGCGTGGCTTCGGTCTCTGTCTGTGCATCCTCCTGCGGCAGCTCGGTCACCTGCGGACGCGCCTGCGCACCGGCTTCGGCGGCGGTCGGCACGACGGGGGCGGCGGTTTCCTCCTGAGCGACGTCCTCCTGAGCGATGGGGGCCTCTGCCTCGGCCTGAGCGTCAGGAGCGGTCGCCTCGTCGCGAGTCGCTTCGTCCTGCGGCAGGTCCGTCACCTGCGGGCGTACGACAGGGGTCGACGCGATGCCCTGCCGCGACGATGCGGCGGCAATGCGGCTTTCGATCTGCGCCAGTTCCTCGGCCCGCATGGCGAGGTTCTGCGCCAGCCGCGCCACTTCCTGCTGCAGCAGCTGCTGCTGGTCGCGCGCGGCCTCGACGTCGCCGCTCAAAGCCTGCTGCTCTTCGCTGAGCTGAGCCACCTCGGTTTCAAGCCCGTCGCGGCGTTCGGTCAGCTCGGCAACGCGTGCCTCCGCCTCGGCCACCTGCTTTTCCAAGGTCGTGTTCTGGGCCCGCAACTCACCGAGCTCGGTTTCGGCCTGCGAGACCTGTTCGGTCAGGTCGGCAGCTTCGGCGCTCAGCGTCGCGATGAGCTGGCGCAGCTCGGCCTCCTCATTGCGGGCCTGCTCCAGACGCTCGGTTACCTCGTTCAGCTCGGCGGCGGAGGCTTCGGCCTGCGCCTGCGCGTCGGCCCGGCGGCTCTCGATGCTGTCAAGCTCCGAGCGCAGCGGTGCGAGCTGCTCCTCAAGAGCCTGCGTCCGCGCCTGTGCCTGACCGAGATCGGCTTCGGCCGTGGCGATCTGACCGGACAGCTCCTGCAGCCGCGCTTCGGCAGGAGCGATCTCCGCCTCGATGGTGGCGCGGCGGTTCTCGAGCTCCTGCTCCTCGACGCGCATCTGATCGAACTCCGCGCGCAGCGCCTCGATGCTGCCCATGGTCTCGGTCTGGATCGCCACCTGATCCTCAAGCTCGACGACCCGGACCTGCGTCTCTTCGAGATCGCCGCCGATCGAGGCGCGGGCGATGAGCAGCCACAGAACTAGGATCCAGCCGATCACCGCGGCGGCCACCGCGATCCAGAATTGTGACGTCTTGGGCCGCTTCGCGGGTCCGGCTGTATCGGTCATGTCGTGAAATCTCCCCTCGTGGCGCGTCGCGCGCACCGCATTCTTGTCGCCAAGAGGCAACCTAGGCAAGCGCGACAGGTTCCAGACCCGGCGCAGATTTTCTCAAGCATCCCCGTCATCGGGAGGGGGGCCAGATCGCGGCCACCGCCTCGCGCACCCGCCGCAAGGGATGCGTCACGGCCACTTCCGACAAGGGCAGGACCGCCCCGTCTGGGCCATAGCCCAACGCTGCCATCGCCTCCCGCGCCCCCTCGGGACAGGGCATCCTTGCGCGCAGGTCATAATCGGCAGTGCCGTCGCGTACGGCTTCCAGTGCATCCTTCTGCCCCTCCCCCGGCCTGTCGCAAAACGCCGCGAGCGCCTGCCGCGCCGCGCCGGGATCTGCCACGAGGTCCTCGTAGCGCAGGATCAGCCGGGCATGCAGCCTTCGGGCATCCATCAGCGCCAGCCGGTAGGCCTGCCCCCAATGCGCCACCAGATCTGCTTCGCCCAGATTGCTCCACTTCTCGGTCGCGCGCGCCACCGCCAGCGGATGCCGCGTGACGATGACGAATTGCGACAGCGGAAAGAGCTGCTGGTAGAGACGGCTACGCAGCAGGTTCACTGGCGATTTCTCGACCCGCCACGGGGTCGGGGGGAACCACGGGTCCCAATCCGCCTCGATCCGTTCGCGCACGTCGAGCCGGTCATAAGGCCCGCCGTCGACGAGATGCTGATCGGGATCGAAGGCAAAGCGTCCCGGCGCCCCGGACTGGGCGTCATGCGGGATCGCGCCTTGCAGGTAGACGCCTTCATTTTCTGGAACGGGCGCATTCCAGATCGCACCGATACCATCGATCGAGGCCGCGATCCGTGTGGCCAGCGACGTGCCCGACCGATGCAACCCACCGATGAAAAGATAACGATGGCGCATGGTTGCGTTGTCCTCGGGCGGGCTGATCACATGCACCTAGTGCGTTTGGCCGAAAAATCCCGCCTGGGTACGCACCGGAACATGAAGGGAACCGATATTCGCCAAGGAGCATTGAGCGGCGAAACCGACATCCCTGCCGAAAGATCCCCCCGATGTTCGTGATGCAAATTGCGCTCGGCGGTTGCCTCAAGGCGCCGCCGATCCACTATGGCCTGACTGACGATACCGGGGGCCACATCGCCTATGTCCTCGCCGCCACCCATGCGCTCGAGGCGCGCGATGACATCGACTATGTCGAAGTGGTCACGCGGCGGTTCGACCGGCCCGATCTCGGCGCGGCCCATGCGCGGCCCTACGAGAAGCTGGGGCCGAAATCCGGCATCCTGCGGATCGACGACGGGGTGGCGGACTATCTGTCCAAGGAGGCGCTGGAGGCACAGGTCGAGGCCTTCACGGCAGCGTTTCTGACCCATCTCGATGGGCTGGTCCGCAAGCCCGACGTGATCCATGCGCATTTCGCCGATGCAGCGAAGGTTGCGCTCGCGGCGCGGGCGCGTTTCGGCATCCCGGTGATCTACACGCCACATTCGCTCGGACTCGACAAGGCAGGGGCCATGGCCGCCCCTGGCATGGCCCGCCGGATCGCAGCCGAGACCCGTGCGATCGCCGGGGCCTGCGCCACCGTGGTGTCGTCGCGCGATGAGGCCGAGCGACAGGTCAGCGCCTATCCGGGCGCCGATCCGGCCCGTATCCATTGCATCGCCCCCGGCGCCACTTTGCCTGCTGCCCCTGACCGCGACGCGGCCCGCGCGCTGATCGCGCCGTGGCTCGGCGCGCCCGACAAACCGATGATCCTCGCCGTCGCGCGACCGGTGGAAAAGAAGAACCTTGTCGGGCTGGTCGAGGCCTATGCCCGCACGCCGGGCCTGCGCCAACGCGCCAACCTCGTGATTCTCGCCGGGCTGCGCGGTCCCGGACGGCAGGGCAGCGCCGAACAGCGCCGGGTCATCGCCGGGATCGAACGCGCGGTGCGGACACACGGGCTCGAAGGGCGCGTCGCCCTGCCGCCCGAGCACGACGCCGCGGCTCTCGCGGGGCTTTATGCCCTCGCCGCCGACCGGCGCGGCATCTTTGCCAACCCTGCCTTCACCGAGCCCTTTGGCCTGACCATTCTGGAGGCCGCCGCCGCCGGCCTGCCGGTGGTGGCCACTTGTCATGGCGGCCCCTCGGACATCGTGACCCGGATCGGGCACGGGCTATTAGCCGAACCGAACGATCCGCCGGCCTTCGGCGCCGCGCTGTCGCGGCTTCTTGGCGATGCCGACCTCCATGCGCGCTGCCGGGCCGCCGCCGCCGATCATGAGGACGCCTATTCCTGGGCGGCCTGGGCCGCACGGGTGGCCGATCTCATGGCGCGCATCGCGGCACCGCGTCCATTGCCTGCCCCCACCCGCATCCTTGCCAGCGACATCGACAACACGCTCACCGGAGACCGCGGCGCTCTAACCGGTTTCGCGGAATGGCGCAGGCAGGGCCATGCGCTCTTTGCCGTGGCCACGGGGCGCACCATTACCGAGGCGCGGCGCATCCTCGCGGAATGGGACATCGAAGAACCCGACGCCTTCATCACCTCTGTCGGCACCGAGATCTATCGGCGCGACGCAACAGGGCGGCTCGTCTTCGACGAAACATGGGCACAGGAAATCGAGTCGGACTGGCGGATCGATGCGATCCGCGACACCCTCGACAACCCCTCGATCCGGGCCCAGCCCGAAATCGAGCAGCGGCGCTGGAAGCTGGGCTATCTGGGCGACGCGCGACAGGCCATGCGCATCCGCAACCGGCTCGACATGGCGGGTCTCGCGGCGCGGGTCATCGCCTCGCATGGGCGGTTGATCGACGTGCTACCAATCCGGGCCGGCAAGGGAGCGGCGGTCGCGCATCTGGCCAAGAGCCATGGGCTGACGCTCGACCACTGCGTCGTGGCAGGCGATTCGGGCAATGACGAATGCATGTTGCGCGCTGCCGGTCGCGCCATCGTCGTGGGCAATGCCGATGGCGATCTGTGCCACCTGCCGCGTCGGCCCGGCCTGTATCGAAGCCCATTGGCACATGCGGCGGGCCTTCTCGACGGCTTGGCCTGGGCCGGGCTGCACGACGGGGCGGGGGCGCCGCAATTGCGGATGGCCGCCGAATGAAGCCGATCGGGTACTTCGTCCACCACCAGGGGCGCGGCCATGCCGAGCGCTGCGCCGCGCTGGCGCATGCCTTGCCCGCCATGCGGCCGCTGGTGATCTTCTGCGCCCGCGACGACATCTTCCCGCCCCTGCCGCCGCAGGCGCGCATCGTCACCATCCCCTCGCTGTTTCAGGCCACGGGGGCGGAGGCGCAGGGGCTGGCCGATCTCGATACGCCGGACACACTGCATTGCGCGCCCGTCGGTTGGCCCGGCATCCGCGAGGCCATGGGGATCATCGCGCAATGGTTCCGGGAGGCCGACCCGGCGCTGATGATCTGCGACGTCTCGGCCGAGATCGCGCAGCTGGCGCGGATCTGCTCGGTGCCGCATGTGAAGGTGGTCCAGCATGGCGACCGCAGCGATCCGGGCCATGTCGCGACCTATCGCGGCGCGCTGGGACTGCTGGCCCCCTGCCACGCGGCTTTGGCGCAACCCGACTGGCCCGACTGGATGATCGCCAAGACCCATTTCGCGGGCGGTCTCGGCATCGCGCCGATGCCCGCGCGGGACGCGGCGCGGGCGCGACTCGGCATCCAGGCCGATGAGCGGATCGCCCTCGTCGTCTCGGGCGGCGGCGGGTCGGGCTTTGCACAGGCGCCGATCGGCGTCGGCGCGCGCGCCCTGAGCGATTGGAGTTGGCACAGCATCGGCCATGTGGAGCGCGACTGGCACGCCACCGAACCCGGCAACCTCACGCATCACGGCTGGGTCGACGACGCGCCCGACCGCATCGCCAGCGCCGATCTCGTCATCGCCTCAACCGGCAACACCACCTGCCATCAGGTGCTGGCCGCCGGGGTGCCGTGGATCGCGGTGCCTGAATGGCGCTATTTCGATGAGCAGCACGAAAAGGCCCGCGCGCTCGCGGAGGCGGGCCTTGCCCATGTGACACCACATCTGCCGTCCTCGGCCCACGCCTGGCGCGGCGCGGTCGAGGCGGCGCAGGCCGGGCATGATGCCGGGCGCATGCGATCCCTTGTCGACGCCGATGCCGCCCGCGCCGCCGCGTCCTGGATCGAAGGCTTGATCCACCGCGCCTGGGGGGCCGCTGCGCCCTTCGCCCTCGTTGCCGAATGACATTCCGGAGCCCCCTATGACAGCCTCAGTCCTGACCATCGCCCGCGGGCGCGACGCCCATCTTGCCAATGTCGTGCGGGGCCTTGCCCGCCAGACCGAACTGCCGGCCGAATTCGTGATCGTGCGGATGCAGGCCGAACCCTATGATCTGCCCGAGGCCCCCTTTCCGGTCCGACAGATCGCCCTGATCCGCGACAGCCTGCCGCTCGCAGAGGCACGCAACCTCGCGGCCAAGGAGGCCGTGGGTGACGAGTTGCTGTTCCTCGATGTCGATTGCATCCCCGCCCCCGACTTCGTGGCAGACTACTGCCGCCACCTCGCCGCCTTCGACGGGCTGGTGATGGGCGAGGTCATGTACCTGCCCGACGGGGTCAACCAAGAGGGCTGGGACTATCCCGATTTCGAGGCGGTGGCCGAGCGCCATTCCGACCGGCAGGGCCCACCGCCCGAAAGCGTCCGGGACTGCAACGACTACCGCTGTTTCTGGTCGCTCAACTTCGCCATGCGCCGCGCCGATTTCCGCAAGGCGGGCGGCTTTGACACCCGCTTTCACGGCTATGGCGGCGAAGATACGGATTTCGGCCGCATGCTCGACAAGAAGGGCATCAAGATCGGCTGGGCCAAGGGAGCGCGGGTCTATCACCAGTACCACCCGCACCACATGCCCCCAGTGCATCATCTCGAAAGCGTGGTGCGCAACGCCGAGCTGTTCCGCGAGAAATGGGGCCACCGCACCATGGGGCACTGGCTGCACGCCTTCGCGCTCATGGGGCTGATCGCGCATGACGAGGAGCGCATCCGAATCCTGCGCGCCCCCTCGGAGGCCGATCTCGAGCTGACCCGGCACCAGAGCCACCGGCCCTATTGCAACTCGGCCGAGGTGATCCGCGAGATCGAGCGCCGCCGCGCCGCGACATCCGCCAGCCGCGTGGCGGCGGAATAGACCTCAGGCCCCGGCGATCGCCGCCGGGGTCATCCGCAGCTGGTGCGGCGCATAGGCGAGGTTGGGCCAATCCGCCTCGCGCGCCGCGACCGCCTCGGCATAGAGCGCCTCGTAACCATCCACCATCGCGCGGATCGAGAACCGCGCCTCGACCCGCGCCCGTGCCGCCGCGCGGGGCAGCGTCATCGCCGTCAGAATGGCCCGCGCCAAGGCGTCCGGGTCGTTGGGCGGCGCATAGGCGCCGCTGTCACCGATCACCTCGCGCACCGCGCCCTGATCGATCGCCGCGACCGGCAGCCCGCAAGCCATCGCTTCGATCGCGGCCAGACCGAAGGGTTCGTCCCATAGCGGTGTAAAGAGCAGCGCCGAGGCCCGTCCGAAGGCCTGCGCAAGATCGGCCCCCGCGAGGTGGCCGCCATATCGGACATCTCCCCCCAGATGCGGTTTCACCTCTACCTCGAAGTAGTCGCGGTGTTCGATCACCCCGAAGAGCGTCAGGGGCACGCCCGCGATCCGCGCCGCCTGTGCGGCCAGATGCGTTCCCTTGGTCGGCGTGATCCGCCCCGCCCAGACCGCCGAGCCATCGCCAGAGGGCAAAAACGGCCAATCCTCAAGCGCGATGCCGTTGCCGACGACGCGGGCCGTGGTGGGCGGCACCTCCCACCAGCGGCCGAGCTGCCGCGTCGAGCAGGTGGTCACGAGATGCCACGGCGCGACGCTGTCGGTCATCGCGCGGCGCAGCACCTCGAAGGGCGGGACATGCATCGACGATACCATCGGCAAACGTTTCGCGCGCGAAACACGCGGCACGAAACGGTGCAGCGTGTTGTTGTGCACGACGTCGTAGCCGCCTTTCGCCACGTGGTCGCATGCGCCTGCGAAGGCCGCGTCGAGATGCGCGTTGAGCACTTCCGTGCCGTGAAAATCGTGCCACGGGTAACGGCGGTCGTAGTGCTCGGGCACGACCGGGTGCAGTCGCGCCCCCGACGGGGCGGCGCTGTCGCCACTGGCCAGAAGCGTGACCTCGTGACCGCGCGCCACGAGCGCGCGCGCGAGGTGCCAGCCATGCGCCTCCATGCCACCCATGAAGGGCGGGCGCACGGGGTGGCGGATATGGGTCATCAGGGCGATTTTCACGGGTGGGACTCCGGCGCGGGTCTGGACGCCTGTCTGAGCGCCTGCCTGACCGACAAGCTGCGCCCGGTTCCGGGCCGGTCAAGGGTCCGTTTTGCCCCGGTGCGGGGCCGCGTTGGGGGCGGGCCGGACCGGAACGAAACGCTCGCGCGCGTCGTTGACCAAGGCACATCAGGCGGAAAGGACTTCCCATGAGCCTCAAACGGATTCTCGGCGTCATGCTCGCCTCTCGCATGGCCGGTCGTGGCCGCCGCCGGGGCAGCCTCGGCAGCGCGGCGCTTCTGGGTGGGCTCGGCGGACGCGGCATGCGCGGCAAGGCCGGCGTCGCGGCGCTGGGCTACATGGCCTATCAGGCCTACCGCGATCACCAGTCGCGTCAGCGCGCCAGCGGCTCGACCGCGCACACCCCCAAAACCGGCAGCAGCAGCTCGGGACTGGGCGGCATCTTCGATCAGATCGCCGGTGCGCTCGGCGGCGAGACACAGTCGCAGGAGGCGCCGGACCCGCGCCATCAGCAGGCCGCCGAGGCGATGAGCGACGACCGCGCGCTCCTGCTGATCCGGGGCATGATCGCCGCGGCCCATGCCGACGGCACGCTGAGCATGGATGAGCGTCACCGCATCACTGGTCAGCTCGACGAGGCCGAGGCCAGCGCCGATGAGCGGCGGCTCATGAACACCGAGATCGAAAACCCCAAACCGCTCGATACGCTGCTTGCGCAGATCGACGATCATGACACGGCGATCGAGTTCTACCTCGCGTCCCGCGCGGCGGTCGATTCCGAGACCGAGGCCAACCGGGCCTACCTGACGCTGCTGCGCAATCGTCTCGCCATCACCGAGGACGAAGCACGCGAGGCCGAAGAACTGGCCCCCTGACCCTCGGGTCGGTCCTGCGGGAACGAACAAGGGCCGCTTCCATCGGAAGCGGCCCTTTTGCCATGCCGGGATAGGCGTGGTCTCGATCTCACTCGGTGTCAGTCGGCCCCTTGGCATAGGCGTCGGCGGTCTTTTCGGGTCCCGAACGCACGGCGCGGCGGCTGACCTTCTTTTCGCCCGGCGCGACAGTGTTGCCCCCCTTCTTCGCACCAAGCTTGCCCGGATCGACATCTTCGGTCGACTTGGCCTTCTTGGGGCGTCCCCGCTTGGGAGCGGCCCCCGGTTCGGCCGATTTCGCGGCAGCCTTGCGGCGGCCGCCCGTGGCCGGGGTGGTGTCGGCGATCTGCTCGCCCGGGGCTTCGGTCAGCCCCTCCTTCGCCTGCCGCTCGCCGATCTCGTCGAGACCGTCGAGACCGTCGGCGCTCAGCGGGGCGCCTTCGCTGCGGCCCGCCAGACCAGCGGCGGCGGCGGTGCCCGGTGCGACGTCGTTGTCGGTTGCCTCTTCGGCATCGATCTGCGCCGCGGCCTCGTGCCAATGATCCTGGTCGCGGCCCTCGGGTGCGCCCTCGTTCTGCCACAGATCATAGGCGCGCTGCCGAATCCGTTCTTCCCTGTCGTCGGCCATGGGGCCCTCCCGATTGAATCAATGCTCTTTTCCGGAGGTATCGCGCCAAGCGGCAATTGCGAGTCTCCGCGCCCGAAAAGCTTTGCGCAAACGCCGAACGCCCGGCGCGGCGTCTTGTGACGCGCCCGGTTGCGGCGATGATTTCGGTCTGAGCAGGAAATGGCGGACTGGGGAGGATTCGAACCCCCGACCCCTTGATTCGTAGTCAAGTACTCTATCCAACTGAGCTACCAGTCCGCTGTAGAGTGAGGCCGATCTACCGCCCGGTGCCGGGACATGCAAGGGCCGTTTTTCGGAAATCCCCGGTTTTCGCATTCGATCTCGCATGCCGTGGGGGCAGGCCCAGACCTCGCTGGCCTCAGGCTGGTGAAGCGGGAGCGCTGCGTGGCAGGCAGATCGCGAACTCGGTGCCGGTCTCGTCGGAGCGGGTCAGCTCCAGCCGCCCGCCATGCCCCCGTACCAGCTCGGCGGCGATGGCGAGGCCGAGACCCGAGCCGCCCTTGGCCACACCGCCGCGAAACGCGAGAAACAGGTGCTCGCGCGCCCGGGGTGGCAGGCCGGGGCCCGTATCCGTCACGAAGATCCACCACTCCTCGTCCTCCTCGCGGGCCGAGACGGTGACACGCCCCGTGTTGCCGGTCGCAGTGATGGCCTGTCGCGCGTTGCGCACGAGGTTCGACAGCACGCGGAACAGCTGCTCGGAATCGGCACGTAGTACGAAGCCCGCGGGGATCTCCTCCACCAGCGCCACCTCGCCCTCGGGCGTCGCCAAACGCTCGGCCTCGATCACTTCCGCGACGAGCGGCGCAAGCTCGAACCGGGCAAGCTGCGGCGGCGGCTCCTCGGCCCGGCCGAAGGCCAGCGTCGATTCGCACAGGTTCACCGCGCGGGTGATCGACCCCACGAGCTTGGGCGCCATACGCTTGACCAGCGGATCCTCGGAGCCTTCGAGCCGGTCGGCGAAGAGCTGCGCCGAGGTGAGGATGTTGCGCAGGTCGTGGCTGACCTTGGCGACGCCGGAGCCGAGCTGAGCCAGCCGGTCCTTCTGGCGCAGCGCCGAGGTGAGTTGCGTCTCCATCGCCTGAAGCGCGGTTTCGGCCTCTCGCAACTCGCGCAGGCTGGCGCGCGGCGAGATGATCCGGCGCGCATCCTCGGGCGCGTCGGCATAGCTCTGGATCTGCCCCACCACCCGCTTGATCGGGAGCACGAGAAAGGCCTGCACCGCCGCGAAGAGCAAGGCCGCCGTCACCACCGAGATCACCGCCGACAGGATCAGGATGCGCAGGCCGTAGTCGAGCATCTCGGCGCGCAGCGGCGCCTCGTCCATCGTCACTTCGATCAGCAGCCCACCCTGCTGCACGGGATCTCCGATCACGCGGATGATCCTCTCCCCGGTGCCGGTCAGCGTGCCCAGCGCGTCGCGGATCAGCGTCAGCGCCGGGACCTCGCGCAGATCATAGGTCGCATGGATCGGCTCGGGCAGCGGCGAGGACAGCGCAAGCTGACGCACCTCGTCGCGCCTGAGCACAACGTTGTAGACGCCCGCGTTCTCCAGAAGCTCGGCCTCCAGATCGGCGTCGAGCGTGTCGGAGGCCAACAACGCCAGCGATGCGATCTGCGCGCGTTCGAGCCGCAGTTGCAGGTAGTCCTGCCGAAACCGCGCCACCGATGGGACGAAGATCAGCACCTCGGCCAGCATCACGAAAACCGTGGTCAGGGCAAGAAAGCGTCCTGAGAGGGTATTGAACATCTGGTCCCTTTTGCGCCGCCGGGCGGCCGGACCTTCAAGGTATCCAGCGTTGCACCGCCCGGACGGCGGTCTTCACCCATTCGTTATCAAACAGGCTGGCGCTGAAATAGTTGCCTGCCGCGCGCTTGTTGATTTCGCCCAAGGTCGGATAGGGCAGCACCGCGCCCGCGATCTTCGACAGCTTGGTGCCGCTGGCGATGGCGATCGCCCAGACGCCGATCAGCTCGTCGGCGCTCGCGCCGAGGATTGTGGCTCCCACGGGGCGGCCCTTCACGGCCATCAGCTTGAGCGTGCCGAGGGTGCGGCCTTCGGCGATGGCGCGATCGTTCTCGTCATAGGCCATGCGGATCACCTTGAGCGCGTTGCCATGCTTCTCGCGTGCCTGCGCCTCGGTCAGCCCGACCTGCGCGAGGCCGGGGTCGGTGTAGGTGGCCCATGGGATATGCGCGGTCCTGGCCTTGGATGGCAGTCCGAACAGCATGGAACGGATGATGACGCCCGCATGGTAGCCCGCGACATGGGTGAACATCAGTCCGCCCGCCGCGTCGCCCACCGCATAGACCCGGCGATTCGTCTTCGAGCGCAGATCCTCGCCCACCGTGATACCGTGCCGGTCATGTTTCACGTGTGCCACGTCAAGGCCGAGCCCGTCGGTCACGACCTGTCGGCCCACTGCCATCAGGAGGTGCGAACCCTCGAACCGGCCTTTTTCCGTCTCGACGGTGATCGCGCCCTCGTGGCCCGAGACGGCGGTGACCTTGGCCCCCTCTTCGATGCGGATGCCCTCGGCGCGCAGCCGGCCGAGAAGCTGCTCGGCCAGCTCGGGGTCGTCCTTGCCCAGCGCCTTCGCCCCCTCGATCACCGTGACCTCCGAGCCGAGCCTGCGATGCGCCTGCGCCATCTCGATGCCGATCGGCCCACCGCCGATCACCAGCAGATGGCGCGGCCTTTCGCGCAGGCCGAAAATCGTCTCGTTGGTAAGATAGGGCGTGTCCTCGATGCCATCGATCGGTGGCACGAGGGGGCGCGAACCGGTGGCGAGCACGAAGCGGCGCGCCTTGATCGTCGTGTCGCCCGCTTGCATCTCGTGGGGCGAGGTGAAGCGCGCGTGTTCGCGGATCACGGTGATGCCGAAGCCTTCGAACCGCTCTTGCGAGTCAACGGGCGCGATGGTGGCGATGCTGCGCGCGACATGCTCCTTCACGGCGGCGAAATCGATCTCGGGGGTAACCGGCGTGATGCCCATCTCCGCACCCTTGGTCATCGCATGCGCCTGCTTGGCTGCCGCCAGAAGCGCCTTGGAGGGCACACAGCCGCTGTTGAGGCAATCGCCGCCCATCTCCCCCTTTTCGATCAGCACGACGCGCGCGCCCATCTGCGCCGCCCCCGCCGCGACCGAAAGCCCGCCCGATCCGGCGCCGACGATGCAGATGTCGCAGTCGATATGGCTCATGAGAAGCCTTTCCGGCCCTTCACGGCCTTGATCACGAGGGGCAGCGCCGAAAGGGCGGCGAGCCCCAGAAGCGGCAGCAGGACATGGGGGGCGAAGATGATGCCGAGATCCGGCGTTTCACCGGCGGCGAAGACCGTGCCGAGCCCGGCCCCGACCGAGGTGAACACGAGCGAGCCCGGCAGAATGCCCAGAAGCGTGGTGACCCCGAAAGGCACCAGCCCCACGCCGACGAGCGCCGGCAGCAAATTGGCCATGAAGAACGGCACCACCGGCAGCAGCCGCAGCAGGAACAGCATCGACCACTGATTCTCACGAATGCCGTCCGTGATGCTCTTGATCCGCCCTGCGGAGGTGTCCATGCCGCCCGATAGCCGCCGTCCCAGTCCGGCCCGCGCCGCCAGGAAGATCAGCATCGCCCCGGCGGCCGCAGCAACGGTATTGAACAGGACACCGGGAAAGGTGCCGAACAGGAACCCGCCCGTCAGCGTCGCCACGGTGGCCCCGGGCAATGAAAAGGCAACAATCGCGACATAGGCGGCCATGAAGCACGCCACGGCGAGCGCGTAATTGGCGTCGCGCCATGTGACCAGCGCCTCGCGGTTGTCGCGCAGCGTGTCGAAGCTGAGCAGGTCGCGCAGAAAGAACGCCCCCGTCAGCGCGATGAGACCGATCACGATCAGCGGCAGGTGGCGCAGCCAGCCCGATCGGCGGGGCCCATGCTCTTCCACGGTCTCGATGCTCATCCCGGGATCTCCTGATCGGTGGCTCCCTTAGACATGCACCGCTGCGGGAAGGCCGCCCACCCCCCTCGCAGGCTCTTGATCCGCAGGGTGGGACTGTAACAATGCCGGTGATATGGGGATTCAGGCCCAGCTTGCGTTGACAGCCTGCCGATGCCTCTCTATGGCACGGGCTTCGAATGATGGCAGGCCCCGAATCCGGCATGGACGGCGGACGGCGCGGCCCCTTGAGACGGAGAAAGCGCAATGAAACGCACGTTCCAACCCTCGAACCGTGTGCGCAAAGCGCGTCACGGCTTCCGCGCCCGCATGGCCACCAAGGCCGGCCGGAAGATCATCAACGCCCGCCGTGCGCAGGGCCGCAAGGTCCTGAGCGCCTGATCATCGATCAGGTGGCAGCGGAAAAGACCCCCGTGGTCGGCAGCGATGCCGCCGCGCAGGGGTCTTTTGGCGTTGGCGTCGACAAGATGCGCAAGCGTGCCGACTTCCTGCGCGCCGCGCGGGCGCTGCGGCAGGGCACGACCGGTTTTCACCTGCAGGGCAACCCGCGCGGGAACGGTCTCGACACCGTGCGCGTGGGCTTCACCTGTTCCAAGAAGGTCGGCAACGCGGTCGCGCGCAACCGCGCCAAGCGCCGCCTGCGCGAGGTGGCGCGCAAAATGCTGCCCGAACAAGGCCGCCCTGGCTGGGATTACGTGCTGATCGGCCGCGCCAATGTCACGGCCACGCATGATATCGAACAGATGGCGCGCGATCTAGAATGGGCGCTGGGCCGCGTCCATTCGCAGGCATGAGCCCTCTCGCACGACTGTTGGCCCTGCCGGTGCGCGCGTATCGGCTTACCTTCTCCCCCATGGTCGGCCATGGCTGCCGCTTTCATCCGACCTGCTCGGCCTATGCGCTCGAGGCGCTGGAACGGCATGGCGGGCTCAGGGGCGGCTGGCTCACCCTGCGGCGTCTCGCCCGCTGCCACCCATGGGGCGGCAGCGGCATAGACAACGTTCCCGACTGACCACATCCCTTCGGGCCACTCCCCGCCGGATCATTGCCTGAGCGTGATGACTCCACAGGCGATGCGGTCGCCCGCCCCTGCTTCGGCCTGATAGGTGTCGGGGTTCACATGCACGATGACCGCCGAGCCGTCCTCGTCGAACAGCGTGCTCTCGGCCCCCTCCTCCATTGAAAGCCGGTCGGTGAACATGTCGGCGTTCACCTCCATCTCGGCATCGGCATAGATGTTGGGCATATCGCCCGCATGCATCCCCGCCTCGTTCATGAAGCCATGCTCGGCCCCGTCGGGGTTGTAGTGATCACCTGCCGCCTCGAAATCGGGCTCGCAGGTGCCTGTCTCGTGGATGTGAAAGCTGTGGCCGCCCTCCGGCAGGTTGGTGATGCCAAGCGTGAGCAGCACGCCATTCGGGGTCTGGGTGAAGGCCACCGTGCCCATTTCCATCCCGTCGGCGCCGACCATGTCGGCCACGGCGTCCTGTGCGGAGGCGGCGGCAGGAAGCGCCAGAAGCGCGGCGCAAGTGATCAATGTCTTCATGGGGGTTCTCCCTTGGCTTGGGGCATTCTGCCCTGGCGGGAAAACGACGATCGGCCACCCGGCGTTCCACCCCTTTCTTCACTGGCCCTTTCTTCACTGACCCTTTCTTCGCTGGCTCTTTCCTCGCAGGCGCCCGCGTGGCATATTTCCGCCGATCCACAGGAGCCCCGATCATGCTCGACGACGCCCAAGATGACAGCCATGACGACATCCACCCGCTCTTTGCCGGCGCGCCCAAGACCACGGAGTTCCGCAAGCTGCGTAAGCGGATCATTCGCGACACCCGCGAGGCGATCGAGAAATACGGCATGGTCGAGCGCGGCGCGCGTTGGCTGGTCTGCCTTTCGGGCGGCAAGGACAGCTACACGCTGCTCGCGGCGCTGACCGAGTTGCAATGGCGCGGGCTGCTGCCGGTCGAGATCCTTGCCTGCAACCTCGATCAGGGCCAGCCAGGCTTTCCGGCGACCGTTCTCCCCGAGTTCCTCGAACGCATGGGCGTGCCGCACCGGATCGAGTATCAGGACACCTATTCCATCGTCATGGACAAGGTGCCGCAGGGCCGCACCATGTGCGCACTGTGCTCGCGTCTGCGCCGTGCCAACCTCTACCGCGCCGCGCGCGAGGAGGGATGTTCGGCCGTGGTGCTGGGCCATCACCGCGACGATATGCTCGAGACCTTCTTTCTCAACCTGTTCCACGGCGGCAAGATCGCGACGATGCCACCCAAGCTCCTGAACGACGAGGGCGACCTGTTCCTCTACCGCCCGCTTGCGCATGTGGCCGAAGCCGATTGCGAGAAGTTCGCGACCGCAATGAACTACCCGATCATCCCGTGCGACCTGTGCGGCAGCCAAGACGGGCTGCAACGCCAACAGATCAAGCAGATGATCGACCAGTGGGAAAGAAACGCGCCGGGGCGGCGCCAGAAAATGTTCACTGCGCTGAACCAGGTCAGGCCGAGCCACATGCTCGACCCCGAGCTGTTCGATTTCGCGGCGTTGACCCGCGATGCGCCCGAAAGGTAGCCGCAATTCTAACGATCCGGGCCCGTCACATTAAGAAACCGCTTAGATTGCGTTTCTAGGTTGTCTTCCTGTCAGGGCCCGGCGCGACCGCGCATCGGCCTCTCTTCGGCGGGACGAGAACACGCATGCGCAGTACGGTCGGCCTTCCCCTGCACCGCCTCATCGCAGCCCTCGCGGGACCGATCGGTCGCCTGACCCGCCCTGTCATGCTCGCCATGGCGCCGATGTTGCTGCTCGCGGCGCTGACGCTGGGGGGCAATCTCGGAGTCGCGCTCGTGCTCCTCGCGTTGCCGCTGACCGTGGCGAGCGCGGTTGGCCGGCCGATCCTGACGCGAGAGGGGACACGCGACCCGTTGACCGGGCTCGGCGACCGTGCCGCCCTGACCGCCGAACTGGACCGGATACTGGGCCGAAGCGGCGGGCCGCCGCGATCGGTTGCAGCCATGGTGCTCGAGATCGACGGCTTCAAACAGATCGAACAGCGGCATGACCGCGTCGCGATCGAATGGCTGCTTCGGATCGTGGGCGAAAGACTGCAGGACGGCCTGCGTGACGGCGACACGCTTGCCCGTCTCGATGGGGCCTGTTTCGGCCTGGCGCTCTCCTCGCGCCATCAGCCCGACCTCGAAACGGCGATCCAGCTTGGCCAGAGGTTGCAGGCTGCGGTCGCCGATCCGATCCCGGTCGAGGGCCTGCAGATCCATGTCACCGTATCGCTGGGCTTCGCTTTGGCATTGCGACTGGTGCGACCGGACGGGGCCGATCTCGTACAGGCCGCGACCCTTGCCTTGATTGAGGCACAGCGTGGTGGATCGAATTCGATCCGCTGCTACTCCGAAGCGATGCGCCACCGGGTGAGCCTGCGTCACGACCTCGCGGACGAGGTGGCCGCCGCGCTCGACAGGGGAGATGTCGTGGCCCATTTCCAGCCGCAGATTTCGCTGCGCAGCGGGCGGCTCACCGGTGTTGAAGCACTCGCGCGCTGGCACCACCCGGAACGCGGCCTGATCCCACCAGGGGAGTTCCTGCCGGTGATGGAACAGGCCGGGCTGATGGGTCGGCTGGGAGAGGTCATGGTGCAGGACGGCCTCAACGCGCTGCGCCTGTGGGACGCCGCGGGCCTTGATGTGCCGCATGTCGCCATCAACTTCTCGCAGGCAGAGCTCGCCGACCCGCGGCTGGTCGACCGTCTTGCGTGGGAGCTTGATCGCTTCGACCTGCGCCCCGACCGTCTGGCGATCGAGGTCCTCGAAACGGTGGTGGCCAAACGTGTCGAGGACGTGGTGGTCCGCAATCTCTCGGGTCTGTCCGGTCTTGGCTGCAGGCTCGATCTTGACGATTTCGGCACCGGTCATGCCGCGATTACCTCGATCCGACAATTCTCGATCCAGCGCATCAAGATCGACCGCTCCTTCGTTACCCGAATCGACAACGACGCGGAGCAGCAGAAGATGGTCTCGGCGATCCTGACCATGGCTGACAGGCTCGGGATCGAGACATTGGCCGAAGGGGTCGAGACCGAAGCCGAGCGCGACATGCTTCACCGCTTGGGGTGCGACCATGGGCAGGGGTTTGGCATCGGCAGGCCGATGCCGCGCCTGGAGACCGAAGCCTGGATCCGCGCCATCCCCCCCTCCTGCCACGAAGAGCCGTCATGCCGCGCCGTATGACCCCCGGCACCGGGCCGCAAAGGCGAAAGAGCTTGACCTTCGGACCCTCGCCCTGTTGAACCGCCACTGACCTTTTCCGGCGATCGAGGGCGTTTTTTCATGGACGATCAGAACAAGAACCTGATCCTGGCGACAGTGCTCAGCCTGGTGGTGATCCTGGGGTGGTTCCTGATCTTCCCACCCGAGGAGCAGGCCCCCTCGCCCGATCTCGACGAGATATCGACCGCTGCCGAAGGGCCGTCTCCGGCTTCGGGCGACACCGCACTGCCCGGCACCACCGCAGCGCAGGCCGCCCCTCAAGAGCAGGAAGCGCCTCGCATCGCCGTCGAGACTCCGAGCCTGACCGGTTCGCTGTCGCTGCGCGGCGGCCGGATCGACGATCTGTCGCTCGTGGGCTACCACGAAACGCTCAACCCCGAGAGCCCGTTGGTTCGGCTGCTGTCGCCCGTCGGCACCGAGACGCCCTATTATGCGGTCTGGGGCTGGGCCCCGGTCGGCGGCACCTCGACCTCCCTGCCCGGCCCCGACACGCTGTGGACCTTGGAAAGCGGCGAGACGCTGACCCCCGGCAGCCCGGTGACCTTGGCTTGGGACAATGGCGAGGGTCTCGTGTTCCGCCGCACCGTCTCGGTCGATGACAAGTTCATGTTCAACGTCGAGCAGACCGTCGAGAACACCGGCGACATTGCCGTGAGCCTTGCTCCCTATGGCTTTGTCGCACGCCACGGCCAGCCCGACACGCAGAACTTCTTCATCCTGCACGAGGGTCTCGTGCGAATGACCGACGGCACGCTCGAAGAGATCAAGTACAAGAACATGGACGATCTCGACCCCGATCCGCGCGGTGCGGGGCTGGTCGACGTGGCCGAGGTCACCGAGAATGGCTGGACCGGCTTCACCGACAAATATTGGATGACGACGCTGATCCCCGAGCCGGGAACGCCGTTCCGGTCGGTCGTGCGCTACACCGAAGGCACCGAGATCTACCAGACCGACAGCGTGTCGCCTGCGCTCGAGGTGGCCCCCGGCGCCACGGTCTCCTCCGAAACCCGGCTCTTCGCCGGCGCCAAGGAATGGGAGGCGATCCGCTCCTATCAGGACGACGGCGGCATCGAGGGCTTCGTCGACAGCATCGACTGGGGCTGGTTCTTCTTCCTGACCAAGCCGATTTTCATACTACTGCACTTCCTCAACGGTCTGATCGGCAACATGGGCTGGTCGATCGTGGCGCTGACGCTGATCCTCAAGGCGATCGTGTTCCCGCTGGCATACCGCTCCTACGTGTCGATGGCGCGGATGAAGGAGCTGCAGCCGCAGATGGAGGCGCTCAAGGAGCAGTCCGGCGACGACCGTCAGAAGCTCCAGCAGGGCATGATGAAGCTCTACAAGGAGAACAAGGTCAACCCGGCCTCGGGCTGCCTGCCGATCCTGATCCAGATCCCGATCTTCTTCTCGCTCTACAAGGTGATCTTCGTCACCATTGAATTGCGCCATGCCGAATGGTTCGGCTGGATCCGCGACCTGTCGGCCCCCGACCCGTCCTCGATCCTGAACCTGTTCGGCCTGTTGCCCTTCGACGCGCCAGATCCGACCAGCTTCCTCGCGATCATCTCGCTGGGCATCCTGCCGATCCTTCTGGGCATCTCGATGTGGTTGCAGCAAAAGCTGAACCCGGCCCCCACCGATCCGACGCAGAAAATGGTCTTCGCCTGGATGCCGTGGGTCTTCATGTTCATGCTCGGCAATTTCGCCAGCGGTCTCGTGGTCTACTGGATCACCAACAACACCGTGACCTTCCTGCAGCAATACGCCATCATGCGCAGCCATGGGGCCAAGCCGGACGTGTTCGGCAACATCCGCTCCGGCTTCAAGCGCAAGCCCACCGAAGCCAAGGCCGCCAACGCCCCCGGGAAGCCCAAGAAGTGACCGGCATGAAGATGAACTTTCCCGAGGCCACCCCGCCCGAGCCCGACGCGGCCGAGGCGGGGCGGCTTCTCTTCGCGGGCGAGGTCGAGTTCCTCAAGGGCGTCGTCGCGATGTCGGGCCTGCCGCCCGCCGACCGGATCGAGGTCTGCTTCGCCGGCCGCTCCAATGTCGGAAAATCGTCCCTGATCAACGCGTTGACAGGTCGCAAGGCGATCGCGCGGGCGTCGAACACACCGGGGCGAACGCAGGAGATCAACTTCTTCACCGCTGCCGACAGCCACTATATCGTCGACTTGCCTGGCTACGGCTTTGCCAATGCGCCGCTGGCGGTGGTCGAGAAGTGGCAGCGCCTGCTCAAGCAGTATCTCTCGGGCCGCCCCACCCTGCGCCGCGCCTTCGTGCTGATCGACGCGCGTCACGGTGCCAAGAAGGTCGACGAGGAGATCATGACTCTGCTCGACCGCTCGGCCGTGCCGTTTCAGGTCGTGATGACCAAGATCGACAAGCTGCGCCGCGACGAGCTCGACCAGAGCCTCGGCCTGACACGGGCCGCGCTGGCCAAGCACCCGGCCGCATTTCCCGAGCTGGTGCTGACCAGCTCCGAAAAGGGCGACGGCATCGAGACGCTCCGCGCGATCGTCGCGGGGCTGGCCTGACCAGCTGAACAGGGGCCTCCCATGAGGACGCAGAAGATGGACCGAGACTGGATCGCCACCGCCAAGACGCTCTCCGAAGCCCTGCCCTATCTGCAGCGTTATTCAGGCGCAATCGTCGTGGTGAAGTTCGGCGGCAACGCCATGGGCGACGCCGAGGCGATGGCCGAGTTCGCCCGCGACGTGGTGCTGATGCGGCAGGTCGGGGTGAACCCGGTCGTAGTGCATGGCGGCGGCCCGATGATCAACGAGATGCTGGCCAAGCTCGGCATCAAGTCCGAGTTCGTGCGCGGCAAGCGTGTCACCGACAAAGCCACCGTCGAGGTGGTCGAGATGGTGCTCACCGGTCTCGTCAACAAGCGCATCGTGCAGGCCATCATGGACGAGGGCGGCCGCGCCGTGGGCCTGTCGGGCAAGGATGACGACCTGATGGTCGCCGTGGCCGACGACCCTGAGCTGGGCTTCGTGGGCCGACCCGTGGAGATGAACGTGCAGGTGCTGCGCGACATGTTCTCGGCCGGCATCATCCCCGTGGTGGCCCCGGTGGCCACCGGCATGGATCCCAACGAGACCTTCAACGTCAACGGCGACACCGCCGCCGGTGCCATCGCCGGTGCGCTCAAGGCTGACCGCCTGCTGCTGCTGACGGACGTGTCCGGCGTCAAGGACGCCAGCGGCGAGGTCGTCACCCAGCTTTCGCCCGAGCAGGTGCGCGAGATGACCGCCGAGGGCACGATCGCGGGCGGCATGATCCCCAAAACCGAAACCGCGCTCGCGGCGCTGGAGCAGGGCGTGCGCGCCGTGGTGATCCTCGATGGCCGCCTGCCCAACGCCTCCCTGCTGGAGCTGTTCACCGAGCATGGCGCGGGCTCCATCATCCGCTCGAGCGAGAGCCGGATGCGTCCGCGCAACGAGACATGAGCCTCAAGCTCGTCCTGATCCGGCATGCCAAGTCCGACTGGGGCGACGCCGGTCAGCACGACCATGCCCGCCCGCTCGCCGCTCGCGGTCGCCGCGATGCGCCGCGCATGGGCGCATGGCTCGCCCAAGGCGGACATGCTCCCGATCTGGTCCTGTGCTCGGATGCCACGCGCACCCGCGAGACGATCGCCCTGATGCAGCCCGAATGGCCCGGCCCCACCGAGATCCGTTTCGATCCCACGCTCTACGCCGCCCCGCCGCGCCAGCTTCTGTCCGCCCTCAAGGACGTGAGCACGCGCAGCGTCGCCTTGGTGGCGCACAACCCCGGCATCGGCCGACTTGCTGCCGAGTTGGCGAGTGAAGCCCCCGATCACGCGCGCTTCGCCGACTATCCCACCTGCGCCGTGACGGTGCTGGAGTTCGAGGGCGCCGACTGGTCGGCCATCGGTCAGGGCCGCGTCGCCGCCTTCGCCGTTCCCGCGGATCTCTGAACGCGAAAGGGGGCCGCTTTCGCGCCCCCCCTCCCGATTTCATACTTCAAATACGCGTCTTCGCGGCCCTCGGGGCCGCGCCGCGCTCAGTGGCCGAGAATCTGGCTCAGGAACAGCTTGGTCCGGTCGGACTTGGGCGCCATGAAGAAGGCCTCCGGCTCGTTCTGTTCGACGATCTGGCCCTGATCCATGAAGATCACCCGGTTGGCGACCTGCCGCGCGAAGCCCATCTCGTGGGTCACGCAGAGCATGGTCATGCCCTCCTCGGCGAGCTCGATCATGGTGTCGAGCACCTCCTTGATCATCTCCGGGTCGAGCGCCGAGGTCGGCTCGTCGAAGAGCATGATCCGCGGCTTCATGCACAGGCTGCGGGCGATGGCGACGCGCTGCTGCTGGCCGCCCGAAAGCTGGCCGGGATACTTGTTCGCCTGCTCGGGGATCTTCACCTTCTTGAGGAAATGCATCGCGATTTCCTCGGCCTCGCGCTTGGGCGTCTTGCGGACCCAGATCGGCGCGAGGGTGCAGTTCTCGAGGATCGTCAGATGCGGAAAGAGGTTGAAGTGCTGGAAGCACATGCCGACCTCGGAGCGGATCTTGTCGATATTCTTGAGATCCGAGCTGAGCTCGGTCCCGTCGACGACGATCCGGCCCGACTGGTGCTCCTCGAGCCGGTTGATGCAGCGGATCAACGTCGATTTGCCCGAGCCCGAGGGCCCGCAGATCACGATCCGCTCGCCCTGATAGACGGTCAGGTCGATGTCGCGCAGCACGTGGAACGAGCCGTACCACTTGTTCATGTTCGAGATCTCGATCGCGACCTCGTCGGAGACCTGCATGTGGCTGCGGTCGATGGTGCGGGCGGCGGTGGTGTCGGTCATCACACCCTCCTCAATTGTGGCCGCGCTGGAGTTTTTTCTCCAGATACAGCGAGTAGCGGGACATGCTGAAGCAGCAGATGAAGAAGAGCAGGCCGATGAAGACGAAGAGCTCCCAGTAGATGCCGTTCCATTCGACCGAGGCACGGATCGCGTTGCTGAGACCGATCGGGTCGAACAGACCGATGAACACCACCAACGTCGTGTCCTTGAACAAGCCGATGAAGGTGTTGACGATGCCCGGGATCGATATCTTGAGCGCCTGCGGCAGGATGATCAGCCGCATCGCTTTCCAATAATCTAGCCCAAGCGCGTCGGCCGCCTCGTACTGGCCCTTGGGCAGGGCGGCGAGACCGCCGCGCACGACCTCCGCGATATAGGCCGCGGCAAAGAGCGTCACCATGATGATCACGCGCAGCATCAGGTCGAAATTGGTGCCCGGCGGCAGGAAGTAGTTCAGCAGCAGGGACGCGGTGAACAGCCAGACGATGAGCGGCACGCCACGGATGATCTCGATGAAGCCCACCGAGATCTTGTTGATGATGAACAGGTCCGACTGCCGGCCCAACGCCAGCAGGATGCCCAGCGGCAGCGACAGGATGATGCCCGCGATGCCGATGATGAACGACAGCATGAAGCCGCCGAAATCCTGACTCGGCACGTATTCGATACGCAGCGCGACGACCTGTTCCAGCTCGCGTGCCAGCGGCCCGGCGGTGTAAAACCAGTAGATGATCGGCAGCGCGGCAGCGACGATCACTGCCACGAGGGGCCCCGCAATCGGCGCGAGCGCCCGCAGCGCCGCCCAACCCAACACGAAGCCCAGCGCGATCGAAACCGGAAACCACGCGGTGCCGCCCCAGAGCAGCCAGAACATCACAAAGGGCGACAGCGCGGTGATCCACAGCGCCCGGCGCGGCATGCCAGCGAAGAGCACCGGCGCGATGGCGACGAGAAAGATCACGAAGGCCAGAACCGGCCGCCAGTAGAGCTCGCGTGGGTAGAAGCCGAACATCAGCTGCTGCCAGCGGTCCCCCAGCACCGCCCAGCAGGCCGCCGAGGCGCCCTCGCCCAGCGTGGCGTTGCGGATCTCGCGGCATTCGGTGAGAGAGCCCGCGTTCCAGATGCCATTGAAGACCCATGGCATGGTATGCGCGAGCGCCCACCAGATGACATAGAGCGATACCAGCGTCATCAGGATGTTGAACCAGCCCGAGAACAGGTTCTCGCGCATCCACAGGATCGCGCCGCGGTTGCCGACCGGAGGCTCGGCCTCCGGCAGCATGGTCTCGCGCACGAAGGAGACGGTCTGTGCGTGGGTGTCCGACATCTCAGCGCTCCTTCAGCTTCACGCGGGAATTGTAGAGGTTCATCGCGCTCGAGATGACGAGGCTGGTCACGAGGTAGAACAGTCCCAAGAGCAACATTCCCTCCAGCTCCTTGCCGGTCTGGTTGATGGTGATGCCCCCCAGCGTCGATCGGGCATCCATGTAGCCCACCGCGATTGCCAGCGAGGAGTTCTTGGTGAGGTTGAGGTATTGCGAGATCATCGGCGGAATGATGACGCGCAGCGCCTGTGGCAGGATGACGAGGCGCATGGTGCGCGAGGGCTTGATGCCCAGCGCGAAAGCCGCCTCGGTCTGGCCCTTGGAGACCGACAGGATGCCGCCGCGCACGTTCTCGGCGATGAAGGCGCCGGTGTAGAGCGACAGCGCCAGCCACAGCGCGATCAGCGAGTTGCGAAGCTGCAGCCCGCCCTCGAAGTTGAAGCCGCCCAACACAGGGCTTTCGAACTGCACCGGGCTGCCGCGCTGGATCGTGTCCGACAGCGCCACGGCGCCTGCGGGCGCGGTGGCGGCATCGGTCGAAGCGGGCAGCGACAGGATGTTGCAGCGCCCGGCCTCGGCGGCGGCGATGGCCTCCTCGGCGGTCGTTACCGGCACGACGTTGAAGCGCAGCCCCTCGGCACGCAACGCGCGGCGCAGGTTCAGAGATTCCGTCGAATTGGGCACGGCGCAGGCGTTGATACCCTGTTGCGCAGCACCAAACTCGGCAAGGCTCGCTCCCTCTATGCCGCCGGCAACGTAGATCGGCTGCGTGACCCGGCCCGAAGTCATCGACAGCGCGAGGAAGGCGATGGTGAGCGGCACGACCAAAAGGCCCAGCGTGCCCCAGCCAATGGGCAGGATACGGCCTGTCTCCTCCTGGGTCTTGTGAGCATAGCGCCGCCAGCCCCAGACCGCGACGAGAGACAGGACCAGCACGATCAGCAGGATCAGCGAGCCATTGCCCCAGGCGGGCGCGGGGACGAAAACGCCGCGATTGGTGATGGCGACGGTATCGCCGAAGATCATCGACGCGCCGCCGCCTTCGCGGAAATCGCGCGGCTGCGGCGTGGCCTCTGTCATCAGCGCGAAGATCAGCAGAATCCACAGCAGCACCGGGATGTTGCGGAAGCCTTCGACATAGACCGCCATCAGCTTGGCGATGAGCCAGTTCTTGGACAGGCGCAGCACGCCCGCCAGAACCCCGACAACGGTGGCGAGCACGCAGCCCAGCGCCGCGACCAGCAGCGTGTTGAGGATGCCCACGAGCGCGGCGCGGCCATGGGAGGAGGCGCTGTCGTATTCGATCAGGCGCTGGTTGATGTCATAGCCCGCGCGCTGGCCTAGAAAGCCGAAGTCGAAATCCTTGCCGAGCGCGGAGAGGTTGGCGACCGTGTTCGACACCAGCCAGCTCAGCCCCAGCATCAGCGCGATGAAGGCAATCACCTGGATGGTCAGCGAACGGTAGCGGGTGTCGTAGATCAGCTGGCTCGGGCGGAACCCGGCCTTCGGAGCATCCGAGGTCGTTGTCATGTCTTGGTCCCCGTTGGTCCCCGCGCCGGTTGCGCGCCGGTTGCTCCGGCTGCGCCCTGCTGTCGGGGACAGGTGGCGCATCGCGCCATGTTCTTCATGGGTGGAAAGGGGCGCCGCGGCGCCCCTTTCCGAAATACTTAGCGGAACGGCGGCGCGTAGATCAGGCCGCCATTGGTCCACTGCGCGTTGAGGCCACGAGCCAGACCGATCGGGGTGTTCTCACCGATGTTCTTCTCGAAGATCTCGCCATAGTTGCCACCGGCGGCGATCGCGTTCTTGGCCCAGTCGTTCTCGAGGCCGATCATCGCGCCCAGCTCGCCTTCGGTGCCGAGCAGACGGTTCACTTCGGGGTTGGTGCCCGGAGCGGCGGCCAGCTCGCTGACGTTGGCCGAGGTCACGCCGAACTCTTCGGCGGCGATCAGCGCGTTGAGCGTCCAGCGCACGATGTCACCCCACTCGTTGTCGCCGTGGCGCACGAGCGGACCGAGCGGCTCCTTGGAGATGATCTCGGGCAGGATCACGTGATCGCCCGGGTTCTCGAAGGTGGCGCGGGTCGCGGCGAGGCCGGAGGCGTCGGTGGTGTAGGCGTCACAGGCCCCGGCGAGGTACTGCTGCTGCGCCTCGGCGTTGGTCTCGACGGGCACGGGCTCGTAGCTGATGTTGTTGTTGCGGAAGAAGTCCGCGAGGTTCAGCTCGGTGGTGGTGCCGGTCTGGATGCAGACGGTCGCGCCGTCCAGATCCTTGGCCGAAGACACGCCCAGCGCGGTCGGGACGATGAAGCCCTGGCCGTCATAGTAGTTGACGCCGATGAAATCGAACTTCAGGTCGGTGTCGCGCGAGAAGGTCCAGGTGGTATTGCGCGCGAGCACGTCGATCTCGCCCGAAGCCAGCGCGGTGAAGCGGGTCTGGCCGGTGGTCGGCACGAAGTTGACGGCGGTGGGATCGCCCAGCACCGCGGCGGCGACGGCACGGCAGACGGCGACGTCGAAGCCCTCCCAGACGCCGTTGGCGTCGGGGGCGCCGAAACCAGCAAGGCCGGTCACCACGCCGCAGTTCAGCTCGCCGCGCTCCTTGACGTCGTCGAGGGTGGCGGCTTGAGCCGCTCCGGCGAGAAGACCGGTGGCGGTCAGCGCGCCGAAGATAACGGATTTCTTCATGTTTACCTCTTCCTGAGTATCGGCCCCTCTTGGCGGGGGCGGCAGTCTAGGGGCCGACCGCGACGCGATCCGGCAATATGCAGGGACCATTGATCCCGACGAAGGCAGTTGGACAACGATTTCACTTCAGGTCAAGGGCCGCACCCTGTCACGTAGCGGCGCGAACGCCGGGTAAAGCGGCATCAAGTTACAAAAAAAGGGCAGCCCCTCCAGAGGCTGCCCGATCATTACCCGCCTTGTCCGCCTGTCAGCCGAGCAGCGCCCAGAACCGCGCCGCATCGAGAAAGGCCGCGCGCTTGACGCGGGCCATGGCCTCGGCCTCCTCGTCGTCGCCCCATTGCTCGATCTGCCAGTCCTCGTCGAGCCGCGACAGCCGCCAGGCCTCCTGCGGCTCCAGCCGCCTCTCGACGACAGCCAGCGCCAGCACCAGCGACCCCGAGAGCGCCACCAGATCGTGAAAGGCCGCGAGGGCGAAGGGCTCCATGGCGAAGACGGGGGCCGCCAGCCGCTCGAGCGCCGCCGCGTCCTGCGCCACCGGCATGACCCCGGTCGCGGTGACGAGCCGCGCGCCATGGCGCTCTTCGGCCCAGTCGAGCAACGAGTCCCATTCGCTCGCCTGCCGCGCGATCAACTCGGCGGGGCGTTCGGCGCGGTAGCACAGCAGGTCCGATCCGCCATAGGCCGCGAGCATCTGCGCCACCTCGGCGCGCTGCACCGCCACCTTGTCGAGCGCCGAATTGGCGGTGCGGGTCAGCGGCATGCTGCCCGGATCGATCCGCTCCTCCTGCGCCTGCCATTCGGCGGCGAGGGCCTCTGCCAGCGCCTGCGTGGGCAGGACCAGTGGCGCCTTGGCGGGCGTGCGCACCGGGCGCGCGTCGAGCAGCACCTGCCAGCCGCCCTCGGCTGGGGCCACGTTGGCCTCTTTCCAGAACCGCTTGGCCTTCCATTCGCTCATGAGGTCGTCTCCGTCAGATCGTCGAGCGCGGGCGCGAGCCCGGCCCAGTCGTGAATGATCCGGTCGGCGGAGAGGCCCGCCGCCGGTTGATAGCCCCATGCGACCCCGATCGAGGCCACCCCCGCCGCGTGCGCCATGTCGACATCAAAGCGGGTGTCGCCGATCATCACCGCACGCCGCGCCGTCACGCCCGTCTCGTCCAGAGCCGCGCGGATCATCGCGGGGTTGGGCTTCGAGGGGTGGTCATCGGCGGTCTGACGGCTTTGGAACATACCCTCCAGCCCATGCGCCTCGATCAACCTATCGAGCCCGCGCCGCGACTTGCCGGTGGCCACGGCCAGAAGCGTGTGAGGCTCGCCCGCCAGGCGATCGAGCGTTTCGCGTGCACCCGCGTAGAACGGGCTGCTCTCGGGGCCGTGCGCCTGCCGCAGATCGGCATAGGCGGTGCAGTAGGCGTCGATCATCCGGGCGCGAATATCGGCCCCCTGCTCACCCGCCAGCCGCAGGAACGTCTCGGGCAGCGACAGGCCGACGCCCGACAGCACCCGCTCGCGCGGGGGCGTCTCCAGCCCCTGTGAGCCGAAGGCCGCCGCCATCGCGGCGAGGATGTCGCGCTGGCTATCGACGAGCGTGCCGTCGACGTCGAAGATCACCAGCCGCAGCTCGCTCATGCCAGCGGATCGTCCGGGTCGAACGGATCGAGCGGCGCTTCGCGCGGCTCCCAGCCGAGAAAGTCCCAGGTCCGCTCCATGTGTTCGGGCAAGGGTGCCACGAGTTGCAGCACGGCCTTGGTGATCGGATGCTCGATCCGCAGCGAGCGGGCGTGCAGGTGCAGCTTGCGGTCGATCTCGGCGCCGAGGCCCGAGCCCCAGCCATCGCCGAGGTTTTCCTGCCCCGAGCCGCCGTATTTGCCGTCGCCCACGACGGGGTGGCCCATCTCGGCCATGTGGGCGCGCAGCTGGTGCGTGCGCCCCGTCACCGGCACCAGAGCCATCCAGGACACCCGCTGTCCCAGCGCGCTGATCGTGGCGAACTCGGTAGTGGCGCGCTTGGCGCCGGACGTCTTGTCGACCTCGGCGGGGTGGATGCACTGCATCTTCTCTCCCTCGCCGCCCTTGCCGTGGCCCATCGCCTTGACGAGACCGTATTTGATGATGCCCGCGCGCGGCTGCGGCGCGCCAGCGACGGCGGCCCAGTAGATCTTGCGCGTCTCGCGGTGCTTGAGGTTCTCGGTCAGCCCCTTGGCAGCCATGCGGGTGCGCGCCAGCAGCAGCACGCCCGAGGTGTCCTTGTCGAGCCGGTGCACGAGGCGCGGCTTGTCCTCGAACCCATCGCGCAGCGCCTCGGCGAGCCCGTCGACATGCTTGGAGACGCCGGAGCCGCCTTGGGTCGGCAGACCCGCGGGTTTGTTGATGGCGATGATGTGCTCGTCGCGAAAGATCACGCAGCCGCGGATCATCTCCGCGTCCTTCTTGGAGATCTGGCTGCGGTCCACGGGCCGGCTCTCGACCTCGTGCGCCTCGGGGATCGGGGGCACGCGCACGCTCTGGCCGACTTCGAGCCGCGTCGCGGGCTTCACGCGCCCGCCTTCGACCCGAAGCTCGCCCTTGCGGCACATCTTCTCGATCCGGGTCTGGACGAGATGAGGAAAGCGCCGCTTGAGCCAGCGGTCGAGCCGCTGTTCGCCCTCGTCGGGGCCGACGGTGATGGTCTGCACGCCGCTCATGAGAGGCTCCTTGCGATCCAGAGGCCCAAAGCGCAGGCCGCGATTGAGAGAATGACCGATCCCGCCACATAAGCCAGCGCCGCCCCAAGGCGCCCCGCCTCGACAAGGCGCAGCGCATCGAGGGAAAAGGCCGAGAAGGTGGTGAAGCCGCCCAGCAGACCGGTGATCAGCAAGGGCGCCAGCGGCGCGCCGCGACCCGAGAGCCAGACGAACAGCACGCCGATCGCGAAGCTGCCCGCAAGGTTCACGGCGAACGTGCCGATGGGAAAGGCCAGCGCCTGCCCCACGAGAAACCGCAGGCTCGCGCCCGTGGCGCCGCCGAAGGCCACCAATGCAAGGGATGTCATCATCCGCGCGGTGTCGCGGCGCGCGCCGCGCTTGTCAAGCCGGGCCTGCCATGCCCCATCGCCTCCGGCATGGACACAGCGCCGCATCGGCCGGTTCAGCTGCCCCCACTACGCCTGCGCTTCTCGCGCAGCCCGGCAAAGAACTCCACTCTTTTGCGCAACTCGCGCTCATGGCCGCGATCGACGGGGGTGTAATAGACCGGCCGCTTCATCGTCTCGGGGAAGTAGTTCTGCCCCGAGAACGCGTCCTCGGCATCGTGATCGTAATCATAGCCCTTGCCGTAACCTTGCTCCTTCATCAACCGGGTCGGGGCATTGAGGATGTGCTTGGGCGGCGGCTCGGAGCCAGTCTTGCGCGCCTCGGCCATCGCCGCCTTGAAGGCGGCGTATCCGGCGTTGGATTTCGGCGCGAGGGCGAGATAGGTCACGGCCTGCCCCAGCGCCAACTCGCCTTCGGGCGAGCCGAGCCGCTCATAGGTTTCCCATGCATGAAGGCAGATCGTCTGCGCCTGCGGATCGGCCAGCCCGATATCCTCGACCGCCATGCGGGTGATGCGCCGCGCGAGGTAGCGCGGGTCCTCGCCACCGGTCAGCATCCGCGCCAGCCAATAGAGCGCCGCGTCCGGATCCGAGCCGCGGACCGATTTGTGCAGGGCCGAGATGAGGTTGTAATGCTCGTCGCCGGACTTGTCGTATTTGGCCGCCCGCTTCATCAGCCGCGATGTCAGCGCCTCGACCCCGAGCCGGGTGTCGGTCTTCCACGCCGTCACCTGCTCGATCAGGTTCAAGAGCGCCCGCCCGTCGCCATCGGCCATCTCCAGAAGCGCCTCACGCGCCGCCCCATCGAGGGGCAAGGCCCTGCCCAGCTCCTTCTCGGCGCGCTGGGCCAGACGTTCGAGATCGGCGAGGTCGAGCCGGGTCAGCACCAGCACTTGCGCCCGGCTCAGAAGCGCGGCGTTGAGCTCGAAGGAGGGATTCTCGGTCGTGGCCCCGACGAGAAGGATCGTGCCATCCTCCATATGTGGCAGGAAACCGTCCTGCTGCGCCTTGTTGAAGCGGTGGATCTCGTCGACAAAAAGAAGGGTGGCACGCCCCTGCCCGCGCCTGAGCTTGGCGGCCTCGAACACCTTCTTAAGGTCCGCGACCCCGGTGAAGATCGCGCTGACCTGCACGAAGGCCAGATCCGACGCATCGGCCAGCAGCCGCGCGATGGTGGTCTTGCCGACGCCGGGCGGTCCCCACAGTATCAGAGATGACAGCGATCCCGCCGCCAGCATCGCGCCGAGCGGGGCCTCGGGGCCCAGCACCTGCTCCTGACCGATCACCTCGCCCAGCACCTTGGGCCGCAGCCGGTCGGCCAGCGGCCGGTGCGCGGCCTCGGGCACCGTGCCGCGGCGCGGAGGCTGGACGGGCGTGTCGGGAAAATTGTCGAACAGATCAGCCATGCCCCCAAATCTAGTGCAGCTGTGGATAACTGCCAAGGGATTTGGTATTGCTGCCGAAATATGGGGGCCGGTCGGGCGGAGCGTCCCGTAGAGGCCTTGGAACACGGATCAGAGCAGCCGGTAGTTCCGAGCGCGTTGGATCGCTTCGGCGGTGGTGCGGGCCAGCAACGTGGTGCGTGCCGAAGCCAACCGCGCCTTGAGCGCGCTTTCCGAGATGCCGAGGCGGGCCGCCGCGGCGGTGTGGCGATCGCCGTGGGCGATGCATTGCAGCGCCTCGATCTGCGCCTTGGTAAGGGCGCGCGGCGGCTCCGTGATCTCGTGCAGATGTTCGATCACCGCGGCGAAGCTGGCGATCTCCTCGTCGGCAAACTCGCGGTCGAGGCGGCAGGCCGAGGCGATGGTGCGCGATTTGACGGGACCGCAGGCCACCGAGAAGCCGTAATTCATCCCGAACTCGCGCGCCTGCCCGAAGATGTCGAAAGGATCGGGGATCTCGATGTCGCTCCAGCGACAGGTGCCGGTGGTGCTGAAGCCCCATGCGATGATCGGATCGCGCAGCGCGTAGGCCTCCTCGGTGTAGCGTTCCGTCCAGCCCTCGGGAAAGGTCTCATGGCTCATCAGCGGCAGGGCGAAACGGATGTGCAGCGCGAAGAAGAACCCATCCGGCGCGAGAGTGGCGAGCTGGCGAATATGCAGGTCGATACCGGCTCCGAGGGACATGGCGTCTTCACTCCTGAAAGGATGCTACATATCCTTCCTTCTAGGCAGACCGCCGGTGCCCTCCCAAGGCATAAGTCATTGACGTTACGACATTAACCAAAAACGCCCCACCCTTTCGGGGTGGAGCGCTACGCTTAGGGATCGGGTCCCTATCACTCTGCCGATCACTCGGCGGCGGCGTCTTCCGCTTCGAGTCGGGCGCGGTCGGCGGCACCCTTGGCATCGACGTCGCGGTCGACGAACTCGATGATCGCCATCGGCGCCATGTCGCCGTAGCGGAAGCCGGCCTTCAGAACGCGGACATAGCCACCCTGACGCTCGGCGTAGCGCGGCCCGAGGATGTCGAACAGCTTGGCGACATAGGCGTCCTGCTTGAGCTGGGACGCGGCCTGACGGCGGGCGTGCAGGTCGCCGCGCTTGCCAAGGGTCACAAGCTTCTCGATCACGCGGCGCAGGTCTTTCGCCTTGGGCAGCGTGGTCTTGATCTGCTCGTGCTCGATCAACGAGCCGGCGAGGTTCGCGAACATCGCCTTGCGGTGCTCGTGGGTACGGTTCAGGCGGCGATAGCCACTTCCATGACGCATTGGGTGTCTCCTATAGCGTTTTGCTTTGTCTGGCGACCGATGCGTGTCGATCGCTCTCCTTGGGGCGGGATGCCCGGGTCGTGCCGGGGGCGGTCACCCGCCCCCAATGAAACTCAGAACTGGTCTTCGAACTTCTTGGCCAGGTCTTCGATGTTGTCCGGCGGCCAATCCTCGACGTCCATGCCGAGATGCAGGCCCATGCCCGACAGCACTTCCTTGATCTCGTTGAGCGACTTGCGGCCGAAGTTCGGGGTGCGGAGCATCTCGGCTTCGGTCTTCTGGATCAGGTCGCCGATATAGACGATGTTGTCGTTCTTCAGGCAGTTCGCCGAGCGCACCGAAAGCTCGAGCTCGTCGACCTTCTTCAGCAGCAGCGGGTTGAACTCGAGCCCGTCGTCGAGCGCGCCGGCCGAGGCCGATTCCGGCTCGTCGAAGTTCACGAAGATCGACAGCTGGTCCTGCAGGATGCGCGCCGCATAGGCCACGGCGTCATCGGGCGTGAGCGAGCCGTCGGTCTCGACCTTCATGGTCAGCTTGTCATAGTCGAGCACCTGACCCTCGCGGGTCGGCTGCACGTCGTAGGACACCTTCTTGACCGGTGAGTAGATGGCATCGATGGCGATCATGCCGATCGGCGCATCCTCGGGCTTGTTGCGGTCGGCCGCGACATAGCCTTTGCCGGTGTTGACGGTCAGCTCCATGTAGAGATTGGCGCCATCGTCGAGGTGGCAGATCACGTGATCCTTGTTCAGGATCTCGATGCCCGCGGTCTCGGAGATGTCACCGGCGGTGACGACGCCGGGGCCGGTCGCCTGCACGGAGAGGCGCTTGGGGCCTTCGACTTCCATGCGGATGGCCACGCCCTTGAGGTTCAGCACCACGTCGGTCACGTCCTCGCGGACACCGGCGATCGAGGAGAACTCGTGCAGCACGTTGTCGATCTGGACGGAGGTGATGGCCGCACCCTGAAGCGACGACATCAGCACGCGGCGCAGCGCGTTGCCGAGCGTCAGGCCGAAGCCACGCTCGAGCGGCTCAGCGACCACGGTCGCCTGACGCGACGGATCGTTGCCCGGCTTGACGTCAAGCTGCGTCGGCTTGATCAGCTCGGCCCAATTCTTGTGGATCATGCGTCCCTCCATTCCTGTCCGTGCTCCATGGTCCCGAAGAGCCGGACGCCCGAGGTTTCAAAATGACGGTTCGGGGCCGCGCAGCAAGGCGCGGCCCCGAACAGGTAGTATAGACTCAGACGCGGCGGCGCTTGGGCGGACGGCAGCCGTTATGGGCCATCGGCGTCACGTCGCGAATCGAGGTGATGTTGAAGCCGACGGCGGCCAGAGCGCGCAGCGCGCTCTCGCGGCCCGAACCGGGACCCTGCACTTCGACTTCGAGCGTCTTCACGCCATGTTCCTGTGCCTTGCGGCCCGCGTCTTCGGCGGCCAGCTGAGCGGCGTAGGGGGTCGACTTGCGCGACCCCTTGAAGCCCATGGTGCCGGCGGACGACCAGGAGATCGCGTTGCCCTGCACATCCGAGATCAGGATCTTGGTGTTGTTGAACGAGGAGTTCACATGCGCCACGCCTGCGGCGATGTTCTTGGAGACCTTCTTCTTGCCTCCGCGACGGGTATCACGTGCCATTGATGCGTCCCCTTATTTCTTCTTGCCGGCAATGGCCTTTGCGGGGCCTTTGCGGGTGCGAGCGTTGGTGTGGGTACGCTGGCCGCGGACCGGCAGGTTGCGACGGTGGCGCAGGCCACGGTAGCAGCCGAGGTCCATCAGGCGCTTGACGTTCATCGTGGTCTCGCGACGCAGGTCGCCTTCCACGGTGAGGTTGGCGTCGATGTGCTCGCGGATGGCCAGAACTTCGGCGTCCGACAGGTCGTTGACCCTGCGGGTCACGTCGATTCCGACGGCTTCGCAGATCTGGCGGGCGGTCGTGTCACCGATACCGGTGATGTAGGTGAGGGCGATCGGAACCCGCTTAGCGGTCGGGATGTTCACGCCGGCAATACGTGCCACGTTTAGCGTCCTTTCGTTGCGGCTCCGTGATACCGGAGCCTTTTTTCACAACTGAGGCCCGGACGAACCGGGCCGCATCCTGCGAGGTGATCCGCGCATGGCCGGGGGCGACCCGTTAACCTGCGCGAAATGATTCCCTTTCGGGATGGGGCTGTCTATGGGCTGGCGGGCAGCGGGTCAAGCCCCCCGCCCGCGACCTCGACAGAGCTGTCAGGCGTCCTGGGTCTGCGCGCCCAGAAGCCCCGCGATCTCGGCCGAGACTGCCTCGATCGCGGCGAGGCCGTCGACGCTCTCGAGCTGGCCCTTGGCGTGGTAATAGCCGATCAGCGGCGAGGTCTGCTTGTAATAGGCGAGCAGCCGCGTGCGCAGCGCGTCCTCGTTGTCGTCGGCCCGGCGCTTGATCTCGGTCGAGCCGCAATTGGCGCATTCGCCGCTCGCGGGAACGGGCCGGGTCACGTCGTGATAGACCTCGCCGCAATTGGCGCAGGTCGACCGGCCGGTGATCCGTGCGACGAGCACCTCGTCATCGACCCGCATCTCGATCACGTGGTCGAGCATCTGGCCGAGTTCGGAGAGCAGCTCACCCAGCGCGTCGGCCTGTGCCAGCGTGCGCGGGAACCCGTCGAAGATGTAACCGCCCGACGCCTTGCCGGAGGTCAGCTTCTCGCGGATGAGGCCGATGACGATCTCGTCGGTCACCAGCTCGCCCCGGTCCATGACGGCGGCGACGCGTTTGCCCATCTCGGTGCCCGAGGAGCGGGCTTCGCGCAGCATATCGCCGGTCGAGAGCTGGACCATGCCGCGCTCTTCGACCAGACGCTTGGCCTGCGTGCCCTTGCCCGCCCCCGGCGGCCCCAGAAGAATGATGTTCGTGGTCATCGGCGCGCGGGCCCCCTCGGCTTGGTCTTGTTGGTCTTGCCGCCGCGCCTCCCGCGCAGCTGCGATTTCTCGATCAGCCCCTCGTACTGATGCGCGAGCAGATGGCTCTGCACCTGCTGGATCGTATCCATGCCTACAGACACGATGATCAGGATCGAAGTGCCACCAAAGTAGAACGGGATCGCCAGCTGGCTGCGCAGGATCTCGGGCAGGAGTGCGACGAGTGCCAGATAGGCCGAGCCGAGGACCAAAATGCGGTTCAGCACGTAGTCGAGATACTCGGCCGTACGCTTGCCGGGACGGATGCCGGGGATGAAGCCGTTCTGGTTCTTGAGGTTGTCGGCGACTTCCTCGGTCTTGAACGCCACTTCGCGGGTGTAGAAGTAAGTGAAGAAGATGATCATCGCCGCGAAGAAGATCAGGTAGAGCGGCTGTCCGGGACCGAAATAGGCGAGGATCGTCGACATCACCGGACCGCCCTGCCCGCCCGAGAAGGTCGAGAGCGTGGTCGGCAGCAACAGCAGCGCCGAGGCGAAGATCGCCGGGATCACGCCAGCCGGGTTGACCTTGATCGGCAGGTGCGAGGAGCCGCCGTCATAGACCTTCATGCCGACCTGGCGGCGGGGGTACTGGATGTGGATCTTCCTGAGGGACCGCTCCATGAACACCACGAAGGTGAGCACGCCGATCACCATGGCGACAACCAGCAGGATCACCGCCGGGGAGATCGCGCCGGACCGGCCCTGACTCAGGAACTGCGCCAGAGCGGCGGGCACTTCGGCGATGATGCCGACGAAGATGATCAGCGAGATGCCGTTGCCGATGCCGCGCGCGGTGATCTGCTCGCCCAGCCACATCAGGAACATGGTGCCGCCGACAAGGGTGATCATCGTCGAGGCGCGGAAGAACAGGCCCGGGTCGGTGACGAGATCGCCCGCCTCCAAGCTGACGGCGAGGCCGTAGGCCTGGAATGTCGCCAGCACCACGGTGAAGTAGCGAGTGTACTGGTTGATCTTCTTGCGGCCCTGCTCGCCCTCTTTCTTGAGCTGCTTGAGCGGCTCGTACATCGAGGCCATGAGCTGCACGATGATCGAGGCGGAGATGTAGGGCATGATGCCGAGGGCGAAGATGCCCATCCGGCTCAGGGCGCCGCCGGTGAACATCGACAGGATGCCGCCGATGCCGGAGGCCGCGCTCTCCATGAAATTGCGCAGCGCGGCGCCGTCGATCCCCGGCACGGGGATGAAGGTGCCGAGCCGGTAGACGATCAGGAGGCCGATCGTGAAGAGGATCCGCTGACGGAGCTCGGTGGCCTTGCCGAAGGCCCCCCAGCTCATGTTGGCGGCCATCTGTTCTGCTGCTGATGCCATCGGGGCTCTCTATGTCATGTCAGCGCCGCCGGACCGGGGTCTTCCGGTCGGCGGCGCGGGAACAGTCGGTGACGGGGCTGGGGAGCGCAAGGCCCCCCGGCCACCGATTATTCGGCGGCGGCCGCCGGTGCGGTGAGGGTGAGCTTGCCGCCCGCCTTCTCGACCGCCTCGATCGCGCCCTTGGACGCGCCGGTCACGGCGAGGTTGGCCTTGGAGGTGAACTCGCCCTTGGACAGAACGCGGATGCCGTCGCGCTTGCGGCGCACCAGGCCCGACGCGATCAGCGCATCCTCGGTGATGTCCTGACCAGCGTCGATCTTGCCCGCATCGATGAACTTCTGGATCAGGCCCAGGTTGACGACGGCGTATTCGCGGCGGTTCGGCTTGTTGAAGCCGCGCTTGGGCAGACGCTGGTAGAGCGGCATCTGGCCGCCCTCGTAGCCCTTGATGGCCACGCCCGAACGAGACTTCTGACCCTTGATGCCACGGCCACCCATTTTACCGGTGCCCGAGCCCGGACCACGGCCGACGCGCTTGGGTTTCTTGGTGGCGCCCGGGTTGTCGCGCAGTTCGTTGAGTTTCATGTCGCTTCTCCTTTGCCGGAACTGCCCCCCAGCGACGGAACGGGCAAACGCGGCTTCATTGAATGGATTCGGACCCCTCGAAAGGGCCACCGGCGGCGTATACGATCCTCGCGCCGCGCATGCAAGCCGTGCGGGACAGGCGAAGGCCGGACCTCTGCCCCGCTCCGGTCGCTTCCTGCTGCTTCCGCTTCTTGGCGGCGATGCCCAAAGGCATGCGAAAAGGGCGCCACGGTTTCCCGCGGCGCCCTTCCCGTTCGCGCTGAGCCGGTGGCTCAGGCCTTTTCTTCGATGATCTGCACGAGGTGCGGGATCGAGTTCACCATGCCGCGCACCGAGGGGGTGTCCTCGAGCTCGCGGGTGCGGTGCATCTTGTTGAGCCCGAGGCCCTTCAGCGTGGCACGCTGAACGGCGGGGCGACGGATCGGCGAGCCGATCTGCTTGACGACGATGGTTGCCATGTCCGCTCTCCTCAGGCTTCGGCGACTTCGGCGCCGGCCTCTTCGGGCTTGCGCAGAATGTCGGCGACCTTCTTGCCGCGACGCTGGGCGACCGCACGCGGCGACTGCTCGGCGCGGAGGCCGTCCAGCGTCGCGCGGATCATGTTGTACGGGTTCTGCGAGCCGAGCGACTTGGACACGACGTCCTGAAGCCCGAGCATCTCGAACACCGCACGCATCGGGCCGCCGGCGATGATGCCGGTACCCGCGGGTGCCGCCCGCATGACGACACGGCCGGCGCCGTGGCGGCCTTCCATGTCGTGGTGCAGGGTCCGACCCTCGCGCAGCGGCACGCGGATCAGGTTGCGGCGCGCCTGCTCGGTGGCCTTGCGGATGGCCTCGGGGACCTCCTTGGCCTTGCCCTTGCCGAAGCCGACACGGCCCTTCTGGTCACCGACGACGACGAGCGCCGCGAAGCCGAAGCGCTTGCCGCCCTTGACCGTCTTGGAGACCCGGTTGATCGCCACGAGACGATCGGCGAATTCCGGGTTCTCATCGCGGTCGCGGCGACGGTTGTCACGTTCTGCCATGTTACGTCTCCTCAGATCTTCAGGCCGGCGTCACGGGCCGCGTCAGCGAGCGCCTTGACCTTGCCGTGGAACAGGAAGCCGCCGCGGTCGAAATAGGCTTCGGACACGCCGGCCGCCTTCGCACGCTCTGCGATCGCCGCACCGACCTTCGCGGCCGCCTCGACGTTGTTCTTCCCGATGATGCCCAGATCCTTCTCCAAAGAGGAGGCCGAGGCGAGAGTGACGCCGTTCACGTCGTCGATCAGCTGGACGCTGATGTTCTTGTTGCTGCGGTGCACGGAGAGACGCGGACGCCCCGCGTTCACCTTACGCAGCTTGCTCCGGACGCGCTGACGGCGCTTCAGGAACAGATCCCGTTTGCTGTTTGCCATTTTTTCGCGTCCTTACTTCTTCTTGCCTTCCTTGCGGAAGATGAACTCGCCTTTGTAGCGGATGCCCTTGCCCTTGTAGGGCTCGGGAGCGCGCCACTCGCGAATGTTCGCCGCAACCTGTCCAACCTGCTGCTGGTCGATGCCTTCGACCACGATCTCGGTCTGCTTGGGCGCCGTGACCGTGACGCCCTGCGGCACCTCGAAGTTCACGTCGTGGCTGTAGCCGAGCGCCAGCTTCAGGACATTGCCCTGCATCTGGGCACGGTAGCCCACGCCCTGGATCTCGAGCTCCTTCTTGAAGCCCTCCGAGACGCCGGTGACGAGGTTCTGCACCATCGAGCGGGACATGCCCCACTGCTGACGTGCGCGCTTGGACGTGCCGCGGGGCGTGATCGAGATCGCGCCATCCTCGAGCGTCAGCGTGACGTCGTCGGTGGCGGTGAAGCTGCGGGTGCCCTTGGGCCCCTTCACTTCGACCGACTGGCCCGACAGGTTGGCGGTCACGCCGCTGGGCAGAGCGACCGGGCGTTTACCGATACGAGACATTCCGGACCCTCCTTAGAATACGGTGCAAAGCACTTCGCCGCCGACATTGGCTGCGCGTGCATTTGCATCCGACATTACGCCGCGGGGCGTGGAGACGATCGAGACGCCGAGACCCTGGCGCGGAGCCGGGAGGTCGTTGACGCTCATATAAACGCGGCGACCGGGCTTGGAGACCCGCTTCAACTCACGGATCACCGGAGCGCCTTCGTAGTAGCGCAGGCTGATCTCGAGAGCGGGGTGCCCGTCCTTGCCGGTGGTCGACTCGTAGCCACGGATGTAGCCTTCGTCGGCGAGGACATCGAGCACCCAGCCGCGCAGCTTGGAGGCGGGGGTGATGACGGTGGACTTGTGACGCATCTGCGCGTTGCGGATGCGGGTCAGCATATCACCGATGGGATCGTTCATCTGTGGACCCTCCTTACCAGCTCGACTTGACCATGCCGGGGATTTCCCCGTTCGAGCCGAGCTCGCGCAGCATGATCCGGCTGAGTTTCAGCTTGCGATAGTAGGCGTGCGGACGCCCCGTCAGCTGGCAGCGGTTGTGAAGACGGGTGGGCGAGCTGTTGCGCGGCAGTTGCGCGAGCTTCAGGTTCGCCTTGAAGCGCTCTTCCACGGGCTTGTCTTTGTCGTTCGCGATCGCCTTGAGCTCGGCGCGCTTGGCGGCATATTGCGCCACCAGACGCTCGCGCTTCTTCTCGCGTTCGATCATGGATTTCTTGGCCATATCTCTCTTTCCTCCCGCGGATCAGCTGTTGAACGGCATGTTGAAATGCTTCAACAGCGCCTTCGCTTCCGCGTCGGTCTTCGCGGTGGTGCAGATGACGATGTCCATGCCCCAGACCTCGTCGACCTTGTCGAAGTTGATCTCCGGGAACACGATGTGCTCCTTGAGGCCCATGGCGTAGTTGCCACGGCCGTCGAAGCTCTTGCCGGGGACGCCGCGGAAGTCACGGATCCGGGGCATTGCCACGGTGATCAGGCGGTCGAGGAATTCGTACATCCGGTCGCCGCGCAGCGTGACCTTGCTGCCGAGTGGCATGTCCTCGCGGACGCGGAAGCCGGCGATCGACTTCTTGGCCTTGGTGACGACGGCACGCTGACCGGCGATCGTCGAAAGATCGTCCTGAGCGGACTTGGCTTTCTTGGAATCGCGGACGGCCTCGGCCCCGGCGCCGATGTTCAGGACGATCTTGTCCAAGCGCGGGATCTGCATGTCGTTCTTGTAACCGAACTCCTCGCGGAGTTTGGCCTTGATCTCGTCGGCGAAAGACGCCTTGAGACGCGGGGTGTAGTTCGCGGTGTCGAGCATCAGATCACGTCCCCGGTTGTCTTGGCGAAGCGGACCTTCTTGCCGTCTTCCTCGCGGAAGCCCACACGGGCCGGTTTGCCGTTGGCATCGACGATGGCCAGGTTCGACAGCTGGATCGGCATCGACTTGGGCTGGCGGCCGCCCTGGTCGGACTGGCTTTGCTTGACGTGACGAATGGCGACGTTGAGCCCTTCGACCACGGCCTTGCCGGCGGTGGGGTTGACCGAGAGGATCTCGCCGGTCTTGCCCTTGTCCTTGCCGGTCAGAACGACGACCTTGTCACCCTTGCGGAGTTTGGCAGCCATTACAGCACCTCCGGCGCAAGCGAGATGATCTTCATGAAGTTCTTCGCGCGCAGCTCACGAACCACCGGCCCGAAGATACGGGTGCCGACCGGCTCGTTGTTGTTGTTGAGAATGACGGCCGCGTTGCGGTCAAAGCGGATCGAAGTGCCGTCTTCGCGGCGAACTTCCTTGGCGGTGCGCACGACGACGGCCTTGCGGACGTCACCTTTCTTCACGCGGCCACGGGGGATCGCTTCCTTGACGGACACCACGATGATGTCGCCGACCGACGCATACCGGCGGTGCGAACCGCCGAGGACCTTGATGCACTGCACCCGGCGTGCGCCGGAGTTGTCAGCGACATCCAGATTGGTCTGCATCTGGATCATGGGTTTCTCCCGACCTTTGGGGGGCTCTCAATGGCCTTCTCCCCAGGGTTTCGTTCAAGCTGGAAGATGAAACGCCTTACTCGGCGATCACTTCCCAGCGCTTGGTCTTGGATTTCGGAGCGCATTCCTGGATGCGGACGCTGTCGCCCACATTGAAGGAGTTCGCTTCGTCGTGAGCCCGATACTTCTTGGACTTACGGATCGTCTTCTTCAGAACCGGATGCGTGAAACGACGCTCGACCGACACGGTGATAGTCTGCGCGTTCTGGTTCGAGGTCACGACGCCTTGCAGGATGCGTTTGGGCATGGGCTCAGGCCTCCGTGCCGGCGGCCGCAGCCGCCTTCTGGTTCAGAATGGTGTTGATGCGGGCGACGCCGCGCTTGACGACGCGCATGCGCGCGGTGTTCTCGAGCTGGCCGGTGGCCTGCTGGAAGCGCAGGTTGAACGCTTCTTTCTTGAGGTCGACGAGTTGCTCGCGGAGCTGGTCCGCGGACTTGTCGCGGAGTTCCTTGGCATGGAGCGCCATGGGTCTGTCCTTTCGACATCACCGGAAGGCCCCTTTCATCATCGAGAGGGTCACCCTGATTCCGGTGGACTAGGTGAATGAGCGCTGTCCCTAACCGACACGGGTCGAGGATGCAAACCCTTTCTCCGACGCCCTCGCGCCCGCTGTCCTGCACCTGCGCACGGGTTGCGCGTGCCGCCGACAGGCTGGCGTGGAGGGAGTGCGACGGATGGCATGGGCGAAGGGCCCCATTGCCGGAACGAACCGCCTAGACCCCGAAAAGAGCCAGCAACGGCAGAAGCGCCAAGGCCGCCGACAGTCCTGCCCAGTTGCCATCCTCCGAAGCCTCCGTTTCCTCCGGAGGCGCGAGCTGTTCGATACCATCCGTTGAAGAGGCATCATCCACCTCGAAGCCGTCGGGAGACACCGGTTCCGATGAAACATCCCCGGACGCCGGGGCACCAAGGACCGCAGCAAATGTCTCGGTCGGGACGATGTCATGGATGACCACCTGCATGATCTCGTCCGCCGCCAGATCGCACTCGACGGTCATGTCGTGCGACGGTCCGGGTGGTTGATCCCGCCCCTGCGCCACATGTAGCGCGCGCTCCGCGCCTTCGGCATCTGGGCTTCGTCCGAGAATGGACATCTCGACCCTGCCTGCGGCCGCAAGGAATGCGGAAAGGTCGATGTCCATCGAAACCGGCGTGTCAGCCTTGGACAGAACATAGAGCAGCATGTCGCCGTCGCCCACGAATGCGTGAATGTCGGCCTCTCCCGCGCTGAACTCCGTCTCGTCGGGGTCGTTCGCCACCATGTCGACGAGGCTTTTGCCCGGAAGGTGCCGCGACATCATAGAGAACATCTCGCCTGCGACGGACGGCGCGTCGTAGCCGAACCCCGGCGCGAGGGCGTTCGTCGTGTTCTGGATCAAGGGCCAGACATGCGCCTGCTCCACGCCCGACGACATGAAGTCCTCGACCAGTTCGAGCATCTCCTGCGCCTGCACCAGCCCCCCCGGCTCGGCGCCGTCGGGGCGTTCTCGCATCCGCTGGTTCCATTCGGTCACGTGGATCTCCAGATCCTCGAACCCCTCCTGTTCGAGCCAGCCGGAGCGGATGCAGTCGAGAGCGAACTGCCTGCTGAAGGTGGTGCCTCGGGAATAGACATGGGCGACCACCCCGTCGATCGCGTCACGGCTTTCGACCGTGTCGAAGGACATGCGGATCAAGGCATCATTGGCTTTAGTCCAGTTGACGTCGCCGCTGGTATAGAGGCAGTCCTCGGAAATATCCGATGAGGGAAAGCGCGCCGTCAACTCCGCGATCGCCTGCATGCCGTCCTGACCCTCATAGGCGTCCGAAAGACAGGAACTGCCGTGGTTGCTGCCCATCTGGACGAGCAGCTTCGTCCGGGACGTGTCGATGCCATGGAGCCGCTCCACCAGATCGAGCTCGTCCCGGACGATCCGCGACATCTCGGCCGCGAGCCGACCGTACTCCACGGCATTGCATTCGCCCGACCCCCAATACTCATTGCCGATCTCAAGGGCGCGGACCTGCGCATCGCCATATTCGCCGATCAGCAGGTCATGAACGAAATCGCGCAGGGCGTCCTCGTCTATCTCGGGAGACCGGTTGCCATCGGCATCCACTTGCGTGCCGAATTGCGTCCGGGTCGGAAGCACGATCGTCACGGCATGTCCGTTCATCCCGGCGTAGGACATGAACTCCGACAAGGGGATGAAATCCGTCGCCTCGCCCGTCCGGTCGTCGATCGTTTCGGCGGCGTCGGGGTCCGAAATGTCAAAGCAGTATTCGGTCAGCGAGCCTCCGGGATATCGAAGCCCCGCGACGTTCAGCCCGTCGACGGCCTCGTCATACGATCCCTCGCCGGTCATGCTCGACCGCGTGGCGAGGACATTGCCACCAAAGAGGCTGGAGGTCGCGGCAGTATCGGGCACGAGGCTTCCGACAGGCAACGTGATCGACATGACAATACCTCCTCGCCGACAAGGCGTGGAGGCATGAGGTCACGAAAGACGGGGTGAGGCGGGCGCCCTTCCGGTCATCAAGAGCGGTCGAACGCATCCTGGCCTTCAGAAGGAGCGGGCCGAGCATGCCCTTCAGATGGCGGGACTACCCGAACGAAGGTGCGATGCGACGGCCCGCCTGACGATCGAACGCCCGATCAAGGACGGCCCGCCCCATCATGTCGCGATCGCGGGCCGTCGCGGCAGCCGCTCCCTGTCCGAAGCGAGGTTTCGCACACATGCGCCGGGTGCGGCTCAGATCAGCCGCTGATCCTTGGCGGCAATGGCGGCCTGGGTGCGGTTCCGGGCACCGAGCTTGCGGCACAGCGTCTTGACGTGCAGCTTGACGGTGACCTCCTGAATCCCGCAATCGCGGCCGATCTCCTTGTTGGACTTTCCGACCGACAGCCCCTTGAGCACCTGCTGCTCGCGCTTGGTCAGGTGACCGGCGGCCGGGTTGTCCTCGTCCTTTGCGGTCATGAAATCGATCGGCGCGAAGGTCTCCCCCAGCGCCATGAACTTCACGGCGTTGATGACGGATCTGGCGGACATGGTCTTGGGGAGGAACCCTGCCGCACCCGCCCCCAGCGCCTCTTCCGCGACCGTGCGATCGGCGTCGCCCGACACCAGCGCGACAGGATTGCCGCCGCTGGCGCCAAGCGCCTGCTTGAGCCCCTCGAGCCCGCGCATTCCGGGCATCTTGTAATCGAGAAGAACGAGTTCGAAGGGGCCGTTCTTTTTCAATTCGGTGAAAGCCTGGTCGTAATTGGCGGACTGGGTCACTTTTATCCCGCCCTCCTTCTCCAGATAGGAGGCCATCATTTCGCGAACGAGGTCGTGATCATCGGCAATCAGAATATGCATGGTACATCCTTTTGAATTGATCCGACCTATTCGACAGACAACCGGACCCGCGATATGGGTCACAATCTCCTGCCCTTTGTGAAAATTTCAAGGCGCTTGGCGTGAGGTCACGTCGTGACGGTACGTCGCGGAACATTCCGACACGCCTATCGGATAGGATAGCCCCTGCAGATGGAGAGGCATTGAGACCTCAGACATCGATTCATATCCAGCCGCCGTCGGAAAGATTCTCCAGATCGGGTCAATATGATCTCAACCCGAAACCGCAGGAGCACGACATGAACACCCAGCCGCTGAACCGCCCCCTCGACCTGCCCGCGCCGCAATTCAACGAGATGATCTCGGACGATGATGGCGGCAATCATGTGATGGGCCTGCTGGTCCTCTCCATGCTGACGGGCATGATGCTCGCCGCGGCAATGCTGCTCATGGGTTACGGGCTCCTCGCCTCCTTCCTCGGCTACGTCCTGAGCACGCAATGCTCGATCGTGCTCTTCGCGGTCATTCAGGCACGCGTCCGAGGCTCTGACGCCTGAATTCAAAATATAATTCCGACCTGCTGCAAATGCCCGCCATTCCCATGGCGGGCATTTCACGTTTCAGCCGGGGCTGACAACGCCGGAGAATACATCCGCAAGGCCGCATCAATATATGCCTGTGGACAGGAGTTCACCCGATGCACGAATTACTACCCTCCCGGATGAACTAGATGCCTGCAATTCGTGGATATTGTGAGGAAAGGACGGCAACGACTGGCCGAATTCCTTTCCCTGCACTTCCACAAGAAGGACATCGAACATGAAAGACAAGATAAGCAGAACCCTGTACGGCGGGACCGCCGGCGTCATGAGTGTCTTTTGCGCGGCCCCGGTTTTTGCCCAGGATCTTTCCAGCGAACTGACGTTCAGCATTGTCGAGATGACGGATGGGGGCGAGGAGGTTTTGGTGGAGCGCGAGAGCGTGCGGCCGGGCGAGATCATCGAATAC
>NZ_JBLHYX010000016.1:0-98308 GCF_047631075.1 Limimaricola cinnabarinus | reverse complement strand
CCGCGATCTCGTCGAACGGGTTCATCGACATCTTCACGTTCGCCAGATCGACGCCAGACCCGTCCGACTTCACACGGACCTTCACGTTGTAGTCGATCACCCGCTTCACGGGGACGAGAATCTTCATAACCAGCCTCTGCTTTCAGACGTTTGCCAGATTGGTAACGCGCCCGTTTCGACGGCAACAAGGCCAAACCGACCATTCGGCACCGGGCGACGTCGCGTTACGCGAACGTCAACCTCGTCCGATTTGTCTGGAGCGCAGCCCCGGTCAGCCGACCTGCAACACGATCTTGCCGATATGCGCAGAACTTTCCATCCGCGCATGCGCCGCCGCCGCCTCCGAAAGCAGGTAGCTGCTGTCCATCACCGGGGCGATGTGCCCAGCGTCGAGCAGCGGCCAGACCTTGTCGCGCAGATCGCGGGCGATGGCGGCCTTTGCCGATACCGATTGCGGGCGCAGCGTCGATCCGGTGAGCGTCAGCCGCCGCACCATCAGGGGCGCGAGGTTCAGCCCGACCTTCGGACCTTGCAAGAAGGCGATTTGCACCAGACGCCCGTCATCGGCCAAAGCCTTGATGTTCCGGGCGACATAGTCGCCGCCGACCATGTCGAGGATCAGGTCCGCTCCGCCTTGGGCGCGCATCACTTCCACGAAATCCTCCTCGCGGTAGTTGATCGCCCGCTCCGCGCCGAGCCGCTCGCAAGCAGCGCATTTCTTGGCCGATCCGGCGGTGGCGAAGACCCGCGCGTCGAAATGCCGGGCAAGTTGGATCGCGGTGGTACCGATGCCCGAGGAGCCGCCATGCACCAAAAACCGCTCCCCGCCCTGCAGACCGCCGCGCATGAAGACGTTGGACCAGACGGTGAAATAGGTCTCGGGCAGGCAGGCGGCCTCCTTGAGGCCCATGCCCTTGGGCACCGGTAGGCAATGTTCGGCGGGTGTGGCCACCGCCTGCGCATAGCCGCCGCCGGGGGTGAGCGCACAGACCGCATCTCCTACCGACCATCCCATCACCCCCTCCCCCAGGCCCGCGACATGCCCCGACACTTCGAGCCCCGGCAGATCCGAGGCGTCAGGCGGCGGCGCATAGGCGCCTATACGTTGCAGCGCGTCGGGGCGGTTCACACCGGCGAAGGCCACGTCGATCACCACTTCGCCGGGCTTCGGCTCGGGGCGCGGGCGGGTGGTCAGGACCAGCACATCGGGCCCGCCGGGGCGGGATATCTCGATCACCTGCATGTTCATCGGCGGCTGCTCCAGTGTCCGGGAAGGTCCATGGGGGGTTTGTTGTTCGGCGCGTGCACGCCCGACAACAGCAGCGACAGCGCCCCGGTGAAGGGCCGCAGCAGCACCGAGTTGTTCACCTTGGCCTTGGCGCTCTCGATGCGCATCACGTCGTCGATGCGGCGATCGATGAAGGCCCATGTCGCCTGATGCTCGAGGCTGTCATCGCCGAGCCAGTAGAGCACCACCGAGGCCCAGACGCCCGACAGCGTCGCCCGCTTGGTGTACCAGTTCACATCGTCAGAGGCGTCGCCCAGCGCGGTCCAGACCGAATCGGCGGTGCGCCACAGCAGGCGTGAGCCTTCGGCGGCATGATGCGGCAGCGCGAAAAGGGCCGTGGCGCGGCGCAGCGCCTCCTTGTCGCGCACCGCCTCGATCCGGGCGCGCAGCGCAAAGGCGACGCGGTCGCGGTAGCGCATCTGCCCCAGCTCGGCGGCGCGCACCGTCTCGATCATGGCGCGGTCGCCCGCGTCGTGCAGCGCCACCGCAAGGTCGATCGCGCCGCGTGGACACAGCGCCCGAGCCTGCGGCAAGGTCAGCCCGACGTCGTGGGCAGCGGAGCGAAACGCAGTGTCGGACCAGCCATCGAAGGCAACATGCGACAAGATCGCATCCAGCAGGGCCGCGATCTCTTCCGCCTCGGGCCGCCCGGTCTCCGGCGCATCGGAATGTGGGTTGGTCATCGGTGTCTCCCTTCCACCCCAGCCTAGACAAGCTGCCGGGTCTTTGCTATACGGCCGCTTCCTGCAATCTTGAAACTCCAGCTTAGAAAGGTGGTGAAAACCACATGCAGGTCAGCGTTCGCGACAACAACGTCGATCAGGCCCTCCGGGCTCTGAAGAAGAAGTTGCAGCGCGAGGGTGTGTTCCGCGAGATGAAGCTCAAGCAGCATTTCGAGAAGCCCTCCGAAAAGAAAGCACGCGAGAAGGCCGAGGCCATCCGGCGTCAGCGCAAACTCGCCCGCAAGAAAGCCCAGCGCGAAGGTCTCCTCTGAGATCCTGAAGCCAGGCTTTTGCACGATGAAACCCCCGAGCGACGCTCCGGGGGTTTTTTCGTGTCTCCCACCCGGCCCGCATGACACGACCGCGTGACCGCACCGACCCATATGGGCCGAGGCGCGTTGATGGCCCGAGTTTCAAACAAGACGGAGGCTATATGCCCGGCAAACCGACCCCCGACGCCGCCCTTCCCGAAATTACCCTGCCCCGCCTTGGCGGCGGTGAGCTGACCCTCGGGCGTCCCCTCGAAGGGCGCGACTGGCAGATGGTGGTGGTCTATCGCGGCAAGCATTGCCCGATCTGCCATAAATACGTCTCCGGGCTGGAGCCGCTCTTGTCCAAGTATCACGAGGCCGGGATCGACGTGGTTCTCGTCTCGGCCGACCCCGAGGAAAAGGCCCGCAGCTTCGTCGAGGAAACCGGCACCTCGGCACCCGTGGCCTATGACATGAGCGTCGCGCAGATGCTCGATCTCGGCCTCTATGTGTCCGAGCCGCGCTCCCCGCAGGAGACCGACCGCCCCTTCGCGGAACCGGCGGTCTTCGTGATCAATGGCGAGGGCAAGGTGCATATCGCCGATATCTCCAACGCCCCCTTTGCGCGGCCGGGCCTTGAAGCCCTGCTGAACGGGCTGAAGTTCATTCGCGACAAGGACTACCCGATCCGCGGCACCAAGCTCGCCGCCTGACCGAGATCCGATGCTGCTGCACCGGTAGGCGCCGCTTCCCTCGCGGGGGGCGGCGTTCTCACGTGGGGAGCGCCGTGGTCTGGCGCACGGTGCGCAGCGCGAAGCTCGACTGCATGGTCTGCACGCCGGGCAGCCGGGCAAGGTGGCGGCGGTGGATCTGCGCAAAATCCTCGCTGTCGCGTGCCACGACCTTGAGCAGGTAATCCGCCGTCCCCGCCATCAGGTGACACTCCAGCACGTCGGGGATCCGCGCCACCGCCGCCTCGAAGGCATCGAGCAGCTCGTCGGCCTGCCCCGAGAGCGTGATCTCCACGAAGACGGTCACGGGCCGCCCCATACCGCGCGGATCGAGAAGCGCCACGTAGCCGCGGATCAGCCCCGATTGTTCGAGCGCCCGCACCCGGCGATGGCAGGCCGAGGGCGACAGGTTCACCTTCTCGGAGAGCTGCGCGTTCGACAGCCGCCCGTCGGCCTGCAGCGCGGCGAGGATGGCTCGGTCGATGCGGTCGATCTCACCCAATGCACGATCCTTCGAAGCTGATGCCATTCGACGCAAGAACCTGCGACAACTGGCGAAGATCAGGCCACGATCTCGTCGGCAATTGCAAGAGAGGGATGGCAGCATGGAGGCAACAAGGAGGACGTATCATGCACATCGGTTGCCCCACAGAGATCAAGCCGCAGGAATTCCGCGTCGGCCTCACCCCCAACGCCGCGCGCGAAGCGGTGGGCCATGGCCACAGCGTCACCATGCAGGCCGGTGCCGGGATGGGCGCAGGCTTCACGGATGACGACTACCGCGCCGCTGGCGCGCAGATCGCGGACACCGCCGAGGAGATCTTCGCCAATGCCGAGATGATCGTGAAGGTGAAGGAGCCGCAGGCCATCGAGCGCCGGATGCTGCGCGAGGGGCAAATACTGTTCACCTATCTCCACCTCGCACCCGATCCGGCGCAGACCGAGGATCTCGTGCGCTCGGGCGCCACCTGCATTGCCTATGAGACGGTGACGGACCGTTCGGGCGGCTTGCCGCTTCTGGCGCCGATGTCCGAGGTCGCGGGCCGTCTCGCGCCGCAGGTCGGGGCCTGGACGCTGCAGAAGGCCAATGGCGGGCGCGGCGTGCTCTTGGGCGGCGTGCCGGGCGTGGGCCCGGCCAATGTCGTGGTGATCGGCGGCGGCGTCGTCGGCACGCAGGCCGCGAAGATCGCCGCCGGGATGGGCGCGCGCGTCACCGTGCTCGACAAGTCGCTGCCGCGCATGCGCTATCTCGACGACGTCTATGGCCGCGACTTCCGCACCACCTATGCCAGCGCCGGGGCGACAGCCGAGGCCGTGGTGCAGGCCGACATGGTGATTGGCGCGGTGCTGGTGCCTGGTGCCGCCGCGCCCAAGCTGGTCTCGCGCGAACAGCTCTCGACCATGAAGCCGGGTGCGGCCATCGTCGACGTGGCGATCGATCAGGGCGGCTGCTTCGAAACCTCCAAGGCCACGACGCATGAGGACCCGATCTACGAGGTCGACGGCATCATGCATTACTGCGTCGCCAACATGCCGGGCGCTGTCGCCCGCACCTCGACGTTGGCGCTCGGCAACGCGACCATGCCTTTCGTTCTGGCGATCGCCGACAAGGGCTGGAAGCAGGCCTGCGAGGAAGACGCGCATCTGGCCGAGGGCCTCAACGTGCATGCGGGCCTCATCACCAATCTCGCCGTGGGCGAAGGTCTGGGCCGCGAGGCGATCTCCGCACAGGAGGCGCTTCGCCGCTAGGGTGCGATGCCGCACCGGAACCCCCCGGTGCGGCATCGGTTTTCCCCGGCAACCCCAAATTGCGGAGGAAGACCCATGGTCACCACCATCGGCACATCGAGCGACATGGCCAAGATGGTCGAGAATTTCATTCTTCTCGAGCATGACGCCATCGCCGCCTACGAGACCACGATCGAACGGCTCGAAAGCGCCGCGCACAAGGCCAAGGTCGAGGAATTCCGTCAAGACCACCTGCGCCACCTGCAGGATTTGACAGCGCTTGCGGGCCGCGTTGGCGCGAACGTCCCCGGAGAGGGCGACATGAAGGAGCTGCTGACCACCGGCAAGATCAAGCTCGCCGACATGGTCGGCGGCGACGGTGCGATTCTCAAGGCGATGGCCACCAACGAGATCGACACGATCAGCGCCTATGAGCACGCGGTCGACAACGCCGCCGTGCCCGCCACCGAGAAAGAGCTGTTCCAGCGCGGTCTCGCGGATGAGCGCAAGCACAAGGACTGGATGGATCAGGCTGCTCAGACAGCCTGAAGCTTCCGCCTTCCGATAAAACGGCCGGTGCATCGCACCGGCCGTTTTGCGTTCGGGGGCGGAAGATCAGGCCGCAATGCTCTCGACGAGACCCGGCACCTTGGCACGGGCGTCATTGATCGCCTTGCTGCGCGCCTCCGGCGAGATCGCCACGCCCTCGACCCGCAGCACCGTCACGTCGGTGATGCCGATGAAGCCCAGCACCTGCCGCAGATAAGGCTCGACGAAGTCGGTGGTGCCGTCATGCACGCCGCCCGAGGCATAGACCACGATGGCATGCCGGCCACCGGCGAGGCCTTGCGGACCCTCGGCAGTGTATTGGAACGTCTTACCCGCCACCGCGATGCTGTCGATCCAGGCCTTGAGCTGGTGCGGAATCGCAAAGTTATACATCGGTGCGCCGATCACCAGAGTGTCCGCCGACATCAGCTGCTCGACCGGGTCGCCGTCAAAGGCGGCCTCGGTTTCGGCATCGGCGAGATCGCGGCGCAGAACGGTCTGATCGCCCTTGGCGGTCAGTTCGGCCACGATGGCCGCCGTGAGATCGCGCGAAACCGAATTCTCGCCGAGAATGGAGCTGTCGATGTGCAGGATGGTCATGTGGAAGCGTCCTTGGTTGGAGATGCACCCTACGTAAGGGCGTACCCTCTTCCAGGGAACTCCGCATCCGCGCACATCGCTTGCATGATTTTGGCTCAGGCGCTTCGTGTCTTCAGCAATTCGCGGATATCGGTGAGCAACTCCTCCTGCGTCGGTCCTTTCGGCGCCGCGGGCACCGGCTCGCCCTTTTCGACGGCGGCGTCCTTGATCCGGTTCACGCCCTTGACCAGCAGGAACACCACCCAGGCAATGATCAGGAAGTTGATGCAGGCGGTCAAAAAGGCGCCATAGGCGAAGATCGCGGCCCCGCTTTCGCGCGCCAGTTCCAGAGAGGTGCCGGAGGCCACGTCGCCCGAGAGCACGACATACATCGAGGTGAAGTCGATGCCGCCGAGGATCAGGCCGATCACCGGGTTAATCAGATCGTTCACGAGGCTCTGGACAATGGCAGTGAAGGCCGCGCCGATGATGATGCCGACCGCGAGGTCCATCACGTTGCCCTTGGCGATGAAGTTGCGAAATTCCTTGATCATCGGTGTCTCCTGGCTTGGTTCGGCCCATACATAGTGCGAGGGGCGAAAGAGGCGCATCTTACGGCGCTCGAAGGTGGGCGGGCGCGGCCCTTGAGCCAAGACAGGGGCGGACCATCGGCCCGCCCCTGTCTTGGCTCATCCGGCGAAAGCGATCAGCCGCGCAGCTCTCCGCCCGTGGCCTTGGCCACCTTGTCGACGATCTTCGCGCCCACCGCCTCGATCTCCTTCTCGGTGAGCGTCGCCTCGGTGGGCTGCAGCCGCACCGTGATGGCGATGGATTTGCGCCCCTCGCCAAGCGAGCCGCCCTGAAACTGGTCGAAGACCCGCACATCCGAGATCAACGCCTTGTCAGCACCCTGAGCCGCGTTCACCAGCGTCAGCGCCTCGACCTGCGCATCGACCACGAAGGCGAAGTCGCGCTCGACCGGCTGCAGTGAGGGCGGCGTGAAGGCCGGGCGCGCGTTGCCGTTCTGGCGCGGCAGCGGCACCTCCTCGGGGAACAGCACGAAGGCGACCGCCGGGCCCTTCACGTCGAGCGTGGCAAGCACCTTGGGGTGCAACTCGCCAAAGACGCCGAGCACCTTCTTGGGCCCGAGGCAGATCCGCCCGTGACGGCCCGGATGCCACCAGCCCTCGGCCCCGCGCAGGATCTGTACCTTGGCAGGCGCACCCATCGAAGCCAGCACCGCCTCGGCATCGGTCTTGGCGTCGAAGAGGTCCACGGGGCGCGACGCGTTATGCACGTCCTTAGGCCCGGTCTTGCCGGTCAAAAGGCCCGCCACCGCCAGCCGCTGCTCGCCCGGCTCGCCGCCCCAGAACACGTGACCTGCCTCGAACAGCGCCAGATCGCCCTGCCCGCGCGCCTGATTGCGCGCGGCGGCGCGCAAGAGGCCCGGCAGCAGATCGGGGCGCATGTGGCTCATCTCCGACGAAATCGGGTTTTCGAGCCGGGTCGCGTCCGAGCCGCCGCCGAACAGCGCCGCGGCTTCGGCGTCGATGAAGCTGTAGGTGACGCATTCGTCGTAGCCGAGCGCCGCGGTGGTGCGCCGCGCCTTTGACAGCCGCGCCTGCATCGGCGTCAGCACCGGCTTGGCCACACCCTCGGGACGCGGCAGCGGCACGCCCTTGAGCTTGGACAGAGAGGCCACGCGCGCGACCTCCTCGACCAGATCGGCCTCGCCCTGGATGTCCGAGCGCCAGGCCGGCACATGCGCCATGCCGTCATCGAGCCGGAAGCCCAGCCGGTCGAGCGTCTGGCGCTGCTCCTTCACGGGGATGTCCATGCCGACGATCTTCGTCACCGCCTTGGGATCGAAGCGGTAGGCGCGGCTGGTGTCCGGCGTGGCGCCCGCGATCGCCATCTTCGACGCCTCGCCGCCCGCGTGATCGACGATCATCCGCACCGCGATCTGCAACCCGGTTGTCACGAAATCGGTGTCGATGCCGCGCTCGAAGCGCTGCCGCGCGTCGGAATGGATGCGCAGCGCCCGCCCCGTGAGCGCGATCTGAACCGGGTTCCACAGCGCGCTTTCGACGAAGACGTCTGTCGTCTCCTCGGTGACGCCGGTGTCGGCCCCACCCATGATGCCCGCGAGGCTCTCGACGCCGTTGTCGTCGGAGATGACGATCATGCCGTGGTCGAGCGTGTAGGTCTTGTCGTCGAGCGCCGGGAAACTTTCACCGCCCATCGCGCGGTGCACCCGCAGGTTGCCCGCGACCTTGTCGGCGTCGAAGACGTGGAGCGGCCGGTTCAGGTCATAGGTGATGTAGTTGGTGACATCGACGAGGAAGCTGATCGGGCGCAGGCCGATGGCACGCAGCCGGTCCTGCAGCCAGTCCGGCGAGGGGCCGTTCTTCACGCCGCGAATGACGCGGCCCGCGAAGATCGGGCAGCCGTCGCGGGTGTCGGGCGCGATTTCGACGCCGATGGGGCAATCATAGCCACCCGGCACAGCGTTGACTTCGAGCGGCTTCAGCGTGCCGATACCGCGCGCCGAGAGGTCGCGGGCGATGCCGCGGATGCCGAGCGCGTCGCCGCGGTTCGGCGTGATCGCGATCTCGATCACCGGGTCGACCTTGGCGGGATCGTTCTCGGCCAGCCAGTCGGCAAAGCTCTGGCCCACCTCGCCCGAGGGCAGCTCGATGATGCCCTCATGCGCGTCGCCGAGGCCCAGCTCGCGCTCGGAGCACATCATGCCGTGGCTCTCGACGCCGCGGATCTTGCCGACGCCGATGGTGAAGTCGGGGCCGGGAACATAGGTTCCGGGCCGCGCGACGACGACGGTGATGCCCTGCCGCGCGTTGGGCGCGCCGCAAATAATTTGGTCCTCGCCACCGGGCAGCTCGACGCGGCAGACCTGCAGCTTGTCGGCGTCGGGGTGGCGCTCGGCGGCGACGACCTTGCCGAGGACGAAGTCCTTGAGCGCGGCGGCGGGGTTCTCGATGCCTTCGACCTCAAGCCCGAGATCGGTCAGCGCCTCGGCGATCTCGTCGATGGTCGCGGTGGTGTCGAGATGGTCCTTGAGCCAAGAGAGGGTGAATTTCATGGGTTTACTCCATCTCGCGACTTAGCAAGAATATTGAAATTTGAAGCCTTTGAATAATAGTTCTTGCGATCACTAGATCCCTCAATGACTCTGAGATCATCATACATCGCCTCAATAGCTTTAGATTTGAGATCTAGAAAAGGAACCGGTCTATCTTCGGTTAAAGCCCTATGGAATGCACCGCCGCCACCACCCACAATAAAAGAAATAACATCTTGAAATGCGGGCCCGACTTTATCGCACGCGCTACCAACTGATAAGGGAGCACTAATTCTGACTTTATCAGACATTGCCTGAAGATGCAGAAGGTTTCTTACCACAGCATGCACGCTCTCTTTAGTTTTGCCATAATAAGCATCACTGAAGTCATCTTGCTTATTGAAGCCCTCCTCAATGGCAAAGATGCAACTAGTATATGCCTCGTCCATTGCAGCGATATATTGGACGTACAGCTCCAAACGGTCGTCCCGAAACTTTTCAAATTGCCGGTCCGCTTGCAGCCTAGTTTCCCGCCGCGTCACCCAGTAAGCGCTTAGGGCAGCCACAGCTATGGTAGCAACCGACTGGAGGATCGCACTGTAGATTGGATTAACCTCCATTAGATCGTTTTCACTCCCTCAACGTCGGCACATCCAGCGCTGCGAAGCCGTAATGCTTCAGCCAGCGCAGGTCGCTCTCGAAGAAGGCGCGCAGGTCGGGGATGCCGTATTTCAGCATCGCCAGACGGTCGATGCCGAGGCCGAAGGCGAAGCCCTGATACTTTTCCGGATCGATCTTGGCGTTGCGCAGCACCTTGGGGTGCACCATGCCGGAGCCGAGCACTTCGAGCCAGTCGTCGCCCTCGCCCACCTTTACGGTACCGTCCTGCCACGAGCATTGGATGTCGACCTCGGCCGAAGGCTCGGTGAAGGGGAAGTGCGAGGCGCGGAAGCGGGTCTTCACCGGCTTGCCGAAAAAGGCCGAGAGGAACTCCTCCAGCACCCATTTGAGGTTCGCCATGGTGATGTCGGTGCCGATGGCGAGGCCCTCGACCTGATGGAACATCGGGGTGTGGGTCTGGTCGTAATCGGCGCGGTAAACGCGGCCCGGACAAATGATGCGAATGGGCGCGCCGTTCTCTTCCATCGAGCGGATCTGCACCGGCGAGGTATGGGTGCGCAGCACGTGCGGGGGGCGGTGATCGCCCGGGGCGCGGTGCGTGTAGAAGGTGTCCATCTCGGCGCGGGCCGGGTGGTGGCCGGGGATGTTGAGCGCGTCGAAATTGTACCAGTCGCTCTCGATCTGCGGGCCTTCGGCCACCGAGAAGCCCATGTCGGCGAAGATCGCGACGACCTCCTCGGTCACTTGGCTGATCGGGTGGATCGTGCCTTGGCGCGCAGGACGGGTGGGCAGCGTCACGTCGAGCCATTCGGTCTTGAGCCGCGCCTCCAGCGCCGCGTCCGCGAGAGAGGCCTTGCGTGCCGAGAGCGCGTCGGCGATCTCGGTCTTGAGCGCGTTGAGCCTCGGCCCCTGCTCCTGACGCTCCTCGGGGCTCATGCCGCCCAGCGTCTTCATCAGGCCCGAGATCTCGCCCTTCTTGCCCAGCGCGCGCACGCGCAGATCCTCGATGCCCGCCTCGTCGCCGGCCTCGGCGATCAGCCCCAGATACCTGTCTCGAAGATCGTCCATGTCGTCACCCTTTTCTGCCGGTCCGGACTAGCAGCCCCGTCCCGAAACGCAAGAAGCCGCGCGACCCCGTCGGGGGTGGCGCGGCTTCGAATTCTTTCGCTCTCGAACGGCCGATCAGGCCAGAGCGGCGCGCGCCTTGTCGACGATCGCGTTGAACGCCTCGGGCTCGTGCACCGCGAGATCGGCGAGAACCTTGCGGTCCACCTCGATCCCGGCGAGCGACAGGCCGTTGATGAAGCGCGAATAGGTCATCTGCTCGTCGAACGAACGGACACCGGCGTTGATCCGCTGGATCCACAGGGCGCGGAAGTTGCGCTTGCGGTTCTTGCGGTCACGGGTCGCGTACTGGTTCGCCTTGTCGACGGCCTGCTTGGCCACCTTGAAGGTCTTGGAGCGGCGATCGTAATAGCCCTTCGCCTGGTCCAGGATCTTCTTGTGACGGCGATGGGTGACGGTTCCACCTTTGGTGCGGCTCATATCCGGGTCTCCTTAGCGCGCGTAGGGCATCATCGGCTTGATGATCTTCTCATCAGCCTTGGCCAGAACAGTGGTTCCACGTGCGTCACGGATGAACTTCGTGCTGCGCTTGATCATGCCGTGGCGCTTGCCTGCCTGACCGGCCTTGATCCGGCCCGAGGCCGTCACCTTGAACCGCTTTTTGCAGCTCGACTTCGTCTTCATCTTGGGCATTTCCATCTCCCTTCCGGAACGGTGGTGGGACCGTTCGCCTCGGCATGCCAAGAAGGCCGGACGAACGGGGTGAGCGCGCCGTATAGGCGGCGCGCGAGATCAAGGCAAGGGGGGTTGCCCCCTGCCCTCATTCGGGATCGGCGTTGAAGATCAGCCGCTCGTCGCAGGGTGCGACGCGCAGGATGTTGGTGGTGCCGGGCGTGTTGAAGGGCACGCCCGCCGTCACCACGATCAGGTCCTTCTCGGTGGCGAGCCCCTGCTCGCGCGCGCAGCGCGCGGCGTTGACCACGGCCATCTTGAAGCGGTCGACCTCGCCGGTGACAACGCAGTTGGTGCCCCATGTCAGGCACAGGCGGCGCGCCGTGCTGCGGATCGAGGTCAGCGCGAGGATCGGCACGCGCGGACGCTCGCGCGCCACCAGCGACGCCGTGGTGCCCGATTGCGAGAAGCAGCAGATCGCCTTGACGTTGGTGGTCTCGGCGATCTCGCGCGCGGCGGCGACGATGCCGTCGGCGACCGAGTTGTGCGCGACCTTGCGCGAGCTTTCGATGATCTCGCGGTAGGTGCTGTCGGTCTCGACCTCGTGGGCGACGTTGTCCATCGTCGCGACCGCCTCGATCGGATACTGCCCGGCGGCTGATTCGGCCGAGAGCATGATCGCGTCGGCGCCCTCGTAGATCGCGGTGGCGACGTCCGAGACCTCGGCGCGGGTCGGCATCGGGCTTTCGATCATCGATTCGAGCATCTGCGTCGCGACGATCACCGGCTTGGCGGCGGCGCGGCAGCGGCGCACGAGGCGCTTCTGGATCGGCGGCACGTTCTGGACCGGAAGCTCCACGCCCAGATCGCCGCGCGCGACCATGATGCCGTCGGAGACGCTCAGGATCTCGTTGAAGGCCTTCACGGCGGCGGGCTTTTCGATCTTGGACAGGATCGCGGCGCGGCCGCGGCACAGCTCGCGCGCCTCCTCCACGTCGGCAGCACGCTGCACGAAGCTGAGCGCCAGCCAGTCGACGCCGAGGTCGCAGACGAATTCGAGATCCTTGCGGTCCTTTTCCGACAGCGCCGCCAGCGGCAGCACCACGTCGGGGACGTTCACGCCCTTGCGGTTCGAAATGGTGCCGCCGACGACCACTTCGCAATTGGCGAAGTCGGCGCCGCAATCCTTGACCCTGAGGCGGATCTTGCCGTCGTTGACCAGAAGCGAGGCGCCGGGCTCCAGCGCGTCGAAGATCTCCTTGTGCGGCAGCCGCACGCGGGTCACGTCGCCCTCGGCCTCGTCGAGGTCGAGCCGGAAATCGGCGCCGGGCACCAGCTCTTCCTCGCCATTGGCGAAGGCGCCGACGCGCAGCTTGGGGCCCTGAAGGTCCGCGAGAATGCCGATCGGCGTGTCGAGGTCTTCTTCGACCTGACGGATGATCGCGTGGCGCGCGCGGATCTCGTCATGCGCGCCATGGCTCATGTTGAGACGGAACACGTCGGCGCCAGCCTCGACCAGGGCGCGGATCACCTCGTAGGTGCTCGACGCCGGTCCCAGCGTGGCCACGATTTTCACATTGCGATGGCGCTTCATCGATAGGATCCTCTCGACTGTCCCAATGGACGCGATAAGTGTTCGACCGGGCAGCGGAAATATCCGTTACCGCTACCAGTGCCGGTTCGGCGCCGTTATTGCGCAAATCGGCCCGCGTCACAACTGCCCGTGCGACACCAGAGCGAACGACAGCGGAGTACACTGGATTTCATGACCTCGGAAGCCTATCACATTCTCGGCGAGAAGCGCCGCTCCCGTTGGCTCGTCACCTGCGACCACGCCAGCAACCACGTGCCGCCTTGGGTTTCAGGCGGCGATCTGGGCCTGCCTGCCTCGGACATGGCGCGCCACATCGCTTGGGATGTCGGGGCCGCAGGTCTGGCCGAGGCGCTGGCCGAACGGCTCGACGCACCGGCGATCCTGTCGAAATTCTCGCGGCTGGTGATCGATCCCAACCGGGGCGAGGACGACCCCACCCTGCTGATGAAGCTCTATGACGGCTCGATCATCCCCGGCAACCGCCATGCGGGACCCCAAGAAACCGAAGAGCGGCTGGCGCGGCTGCACCGGCCCTACCATGAGGCCTACGAGGCGCTGGCCACACGGCGCGACGACACGGTGGTGGTGGCGATCCACAGCTATGTTTCGCAGCTTCGGGGCCGTCCGTTCCGCCCCTGGCAGGTCGCCATCCTGCACAGCCATCTCGATTCGCGCCTTGCCGATCCGCTGATCGCGCGGCTGCGCGAGGACGCGGAGCTGATGGTGGGCGACAACGAACCCTATTCGGGCCATCTGCCGGGCGATTCCATCGACCGTCACGCCCTCTCCGAGGGCCGCCCCAACGTCCTGATCGAGGTGCGCAACGACCTGATCGAGGAAGAGGCGGGGCAGATCGCATGGGCCGAACGCTTGGCACCGGCGCTGCGCGACATACTTCGCGAGACGGGACTATAAGGGAGACCGATCATGAGCCGGATGGACGAGATCGACGAGACGACCCGCACCGAGATCGAGGCAGCGGCGTTCCGCAGGCTGCGAAAGCACCTGATGGAGGAGCGCCCTGACGTGCAGAACATCGATCTGATGAACATGGCCGGATTCTGCCGCAACTGCCTTTCGCGCTGGACGCAGGAGGCGGCGGCCGAGCGCGGCCTTGAGCTGTCGAAGGACGAGGCGCGCGAGGCCTATTACGGCATGCCCTATGACGACTGGCGCGCCCGGCACCAGACCGAGGCGACGGACGCGACCCGCGCCGCCTTCGACGCGGCGCAAAAGCACGAGGCGAGCGAGGGCTGAGCCATCAGCCGTGGCGGCGCATCGCCTCCATCTCAAGGGCGAGCCGCATTTCCAGATCGGCGAGGCGGCGCATCTCCTCGCGTCTCGCGTCCTCGCCGGTCAGCTCCGCCAACCGCGCCTTCGCCTCGGCGATCTCGCGGCTGAGCGTGACGCCCTTTGGCTTGGCGCCCGATTCGCGCATCAACCGGTCGAGCACCGCGTCACCGGGCGCGTGCAGATCGGCGATCGGCCTGCCCGCACCGGGCAGGTTGTCGAAGGCCCCGTCCCTTTCCGCCTTGGCGATGACGCGGCTGATATGATCGATCAGCGGATGGTCCATGCGGGCCTCCCCCGGTGTCAGAGCGCCGCCTTGCGGCTTTCCTCGATATAGATCTCGCGCAGGCGGCTCGCCACCCGGCCCGGCTTGCCCGCACCGATCTGCGCCCCGTCGATCTCCACCACCGGCATCACGAAGGTCGAAGCCGAGGTGATGAACGCCTCGTCGGCGTCCTGCGCCTCCTCGATGGTGAAAGCGCGCTCCTCGACCTGCATCTGCGCCTCGCGGGCAAAACGCAGCACGGCGGCGCGGGTGATGCCGTGCAGGATCTCGTTGCCCAGATGCCGGGTGACGATGGTGTTGCCCTTGACGATATAGGCGTTGTTCGAGGTGCCCTCGGTCACCGCGCCCTCCTCGACCATCCACGCGTCATCGGCGCCCGCCGCCTTGGCCATCATCTTGCCCATCGAGGGGTAGAGAAGCTGCACCGTCTTGATGTCGCGGCGGCCCCAGCGGATGTCGGGGATCGAGATCACCTTGAGACCGGTCTTGGCCGCCGGGCTATCGGCGAGGCCGGGCTTGGACTGGGTGAACAATACCACGGTCGGCTCGGTGTCTTTGGGTGGGAAGATGAAATCACGGTCATTCGGCGCACCGCGGGTGATCTGGAGATAGATCAGCCCCTCATCGATGTCATTGCGCGCCACCAGCTCGCGATGAATATCGAGAAGCGCCTCGTCCTCCATCGGCTTGCGGATCTGCAACTCGGAGAGTGAGCGCGCGAGCCGCTTCGCATGGCCCTCGAAATCGATCAGCTTGCCGCCAAGCACGCTCGTCACCTCGTAGACCCCGTCGGCCATCAGGAAGCCGCGGTCGAAGACGGACACCTTGGCCTCGTGCTCGGGCAGGTACTCTCCGTTGACATAGACGGTGCGGGTCATGGCGCTCTCCTGTTGGCTCTCGCCCCCTTCTGCCGCAGGGGGAGGCGCGATGCCAGAGGGATCAGCCCCAGAGCGCGGGCTCGGCCGGGTGCAGCCCTTGCGCGTCGTGCCGCATCGCCGGCTCGCGGTCGCGCGCCAGCAGCAGCGGCCCGTCGAGATCGACGACCGAAGCGCCCTGCGCCACCAGATGCGCGGGCGCCATCGCCAGCGATGAGCCGACCATGCAGCCGACCATGATGTCATACCCCGCCGCCCGCGCCGCATCGCGCAAGGCGAGCGCCTCGGTCAGCCCGCCGGTCTTGTCGAGCTTGATGTTGGCCATGTCGTACTTGCCAGCCAGTCCCGGCAGCGAGGCGCGGTCATGGCAGCTTTCATCCGCGCAGACCGGCACCGGACGCGCGAGGCCGATCAGCGCCGCGTCCTCCCCCGCAGGCAGCGGCTGCTCGACCAGAGCCACGCCGAGCCGTTGCAGATGCGGCGCAAGGTCGGCATGGATCGCGGCGCTCCAGCCCTCGTTGGCATCGACGATGATGGTGGCGCGGGGCGCGCCGCGCCGCACGGCTTCGAGCCGGGGCATGTCGTCGGGCGTGCCGAGCTTGATCTTGAGGATCGGGCGATGCGCCTCCTCGCGGGCGCGAGCCTCCATCGCTTCGGCCGTATCGAGCGAGAGCGTATAGGCGGTGACGACCGGCTCCGGCCGCGTCAGTCCGGCGAGCCGCCAGACCGGAACGCCCGTCCGCTTCGCCTCCAGATCCCATAGCGCGCAATCCACTGCGTTACGCGCGGCTCCCGGTGGCAGGGCCTCCTGCAATTCCTGTCGCGACACCCCCTCCGGCAGCGCTTCCACCTGCGCTCGAACGCTGGCGAGGCTCTCGCCATAGCGCGCGTATGGCACAGCCTCACCCCGTCCTTCGAAGCCTTCGCGGCAAATCCGCACGCTCAGCACTCGCGCCGCGCTGCGGCTGCCACGGCTGATCGTGAAGGCACGGGCGAGCGGAAAGCTTTCATCGAAGATCTCGATCATACAGCCCTCCAGCGCCACGCCCCGTCATCGCCCATCTCGCGCAGGGCCCGGCCTTGCGCCACCAAAGCGTTCAGGTGGCCCAGCGCCTCGGCCAGCGCGAGGCCGTAGCTGTCGCGCGTCACCGAGCGGCGAAACAGCGGCGCGAAGCAGTCGCCGCCGGTGCGCGGCACGGCGAGGTGGCCCACCAGCCGATCGAGCGCGTCGCGATGTCCCTGCGCCATCTGCGCCAGCCGCTCGGGCAGGCCGCGATAGGGCTTCTTGTGGCCGGGCAGCACGAGTTGATCGGGCCGGGCGAAGGCGGCCAGCCGCTCGCAGGCCTCGATCCAGTCGGTGACGGGGTCGTTCTCGGGTTCGGTCGGCTGCACGCCGAGATTGGGGCTGATGCCCGGCAGCAGCTGGTCGCCGCCGATCACCAGATCGCCGCCCTCCTGCCAGAAGGTCGCGTGCTCCGGCGCATGGCCCTCGCCCATGCGGATCAGCCAGTCACGCCCGCCGATGCGGAGCCGGTCACCCTCGCGGATGCGGGCGTAGGAGAGCGGCAGCGGCGCCACCCAGTCGGTGAAGTTGAAGGGCCGCTCGGTGCGGCGCTGCGCCAGAAGCTCGGCATCCATGCCCGCGCGCTTCCAGAACGCCACCACCGGTTTGGGCGGCAGGCTCTGCTCCTCGCCCCGGAGCATCCGTGACAGCAGGTAGCCGGTGCGCGGCATCACCAGTTCTGCCCCGCGTGCGGCGAGCCACCCCGCGAGACCCACGTGATCGGGGTGGTGATGCGTCACCACCACCCGCCGCAGCGGACGCCCGCCCAAGGAGCCCGAGAGCAGCGCCTCCCAGACCTCGCGGATCTTCGTGGTATCGAGACCCGTGTCGATCACGGTCCAGCCATCGCCGTCGTCGAGCGCATAGACATTCACGTGGTTGAGCGCCCAAGGCAGCGGCAGCTGCATCCACAGCACGCCGGGGGCGACCTCGGTCGCGGTGCCGGGGACGGGAGGTTCGTCGAACGGAGTTCGGGCGCGCATGTTCTGTGTCATGACCCCCGTGATGGCGTAGCGCGCCCGCGGCGTCCAGACGGCTCAAGCGGGGTCAGCGGCTCGATGCCTTGGGCGGCCTCATGTTCCAATGCCCTGGGTGGAGCCGGAGTTTCGACGCCTCATGGGGTCAGGTCTTCGGCCCCCAATGCCATCACGCAGCCTTCTCCGGCCCGAAGCGCCGCTAGATGCGCCGACAGTTCGGGCAGCATTCGCTGGATGTAGAAGGCGGCGAGCCGCTTGCGTTTGCCATTGCCGGCCCGTGCCGCCTGCAGGTGATAATGCGCGCCCAAGAGCCGGGCGAAGGCGCGCAGGTAAGGCATCGCACCGGCGAAACGCGCAGACACCTCGCGCGCCACGAGCCATTCGGTCGCCTCACGCATCTGCTCGGCGGCCTGCCACACCGGCTCGGCCAGATCGGGCACCATTTCGCGCGCGGCCTCGGCCCCTGCCTCGATCTCGTCGAAGAGCCTGAAGGCCGCCTCGCCGCCATCCATCATCTTGCGGCCCACGAGGTCCATCGCCTGAATGCCGTTGGTGCCCTCGTAGATCGCGGTGATCCGCGCGTCTCGCAGGAACTGCGCGGCCCCTGTCTCCTCGATGAAGCCCATGCCGCCATGCACCTGGATGCCCAGATCCGCGACGTTGATCCCGGTCTCGGTGCCGAAAGTCTTGGCGATCGGCGTCAGCAGCGCCGCGCGCGCCGTCTCGGCGGCCCGCCCCTCGCGGCCAAGGTCGATCGCCTTGGCGCAGGCCAGCGTGATCGCGCGGGCGGCAAAGGTCTCGGCCCGCATGCGCGCCAGCATCGCGCGCACATCGGCATGCTCGACGATCGCGCCCGAGCCGCCGGCCCGACCCTGCTTGCGATCCATCGCGTAGGCCAAAGCCGCCTGCGTCGCTGCCTCGGCCACGCCCACGGCCTGGCTGCCGACGCCGAGCCGGGCGGTGTTCATCATGGTGAACATCGCGGCCATTCCGGCATGGGGTTCGCCCACCAGCCAGCCCTTGGCCCCGTCGTATTCCATCACCGCCGTGGGCGAGCCGTGGATGCCGAGCTTGTGCTCGAGGCTGACCACGCGCAAGGAATTGGCCTCGCCGGGCCTGCCACTCGCATCCGGGATGAGCTTGGGCACGAGAAACAGCGAGATTCCTTTGGTCCCCGCCGCGCCATCGGGAAGCCGCGCCAGCACCATATGCGCTACGTTGTCGGAAAAGTCGTTGTCGGCCCAGGTGATGTAGATCTTCTGCCCGGTGATCCGGTAGGTCCCTTCGCCATCCGGCTCGGCCCGGGTCCTGAGCGCGCCCACATCCGACCCGGCCTGCGGTTCGGTCAGGTTCATGGTGCCGCACCATTCGCCGGAGATCAGCTTGGGCAGATAGAGCGCCTGAAGATCGGGGCTGGCATGATGCTCCAGCGCCTCGATCTCGGCCTGCGTCATCAGCGGGTTGAGCTGCAGCGCAAGGCAGGCCCCGCCCATCATCTCGTTGACGCAGGTGGCCAGCGCCATCGGCAGGCCCATGCCGCCATGCTCGGGGTCGGCGGCCATGCCGACCCAGCCACCCGAGGCGATGGCGCGGTAACCCTCGGCATAGCCCGGCGAGGTGCGCACCACGCCGTTTTCGAGCCGCGCGCCCGACAGATCCCCCGCCCGGTTGAGCGGCGCGAGGATATCGTCGCACATCCGCGCCGCCTCGGTCAGGATCGCGTCGGTCACGTCGGAGGTCATCTCGGCGTGGCGCGCGGTCGCGGCCACGTCGGAAAAGCCGATCACGTGCTCCAGAATGAACCGGAAATCCTCGACTGGGGCATGAAAGGGCATTGCGGGCTTCCTCTGGCGCGTGGCATTCCGGGGGTCGGATACCGCTGCAAACGCAGACTGATACGCCGCCCCCCGACCTCGCAACCAGGACGCCACGTCATGACCCGACACCTCGATCCCGACGAGACCGGCCTCAAGCGTGCCGCCGAAATGCTGCGCCGGGGCGGGCTCGTCTCCTTTCCGACCGAGACGGTCTACGGGCTTGGCGGCGACGCAAGCGACGATGCCGCCGTGGCGCGGATCTATCAAGCCAAGGGGCGGCCCAGCTTCAACCCGCTGATCGTGCATCTGCCCGACGCCGAGGCGGTCGAGGCCTATTGCGTGCTGGACGACACCGCGCGCCGTCTCGCCGCCGCCTTCTGGCCCGGCGCGCTGACGCTGGTGCTGCCGATCCGGCCCTATGCCGGGATCTCGAAACTGGTGACGGCGGGGCTCGACACGCTGGCGGTGCGGGTGCCCGATCACCCGCTGGCGCAGGCGCTTTTGCGCGAGGCGGCGCTGCCGGTGGCGGCCCCGTCGGCCAACCCGTCGGGCCGCATCAGCCCGACCACCGCCGCGCACGTGCTGGCGGGGCTGGCGGGCCGGATCGACGCGGTGCTCGATGGCGGACCCTGCGGCGTCGGCCTCGAATCCACGATCCTCGACTGCATCGGGGAGGCACCGGTGCTGCTGCGCGCGGGTGGGCTCCCGGCGGAGGCGATCGAGGCCTGCCTCGGCGCATCCTTGGCGCTCGGCCCCGTCGCACCCTCTACCGCGCCCACCGCCCCCGGACAGCTCGTGTCGCATTACGCGCCGCGCGGCACGGTGCGGCTCGATGCTACCGAAACCGAGCCGGGCGAGACCTATCTCGGCTTCGGCCCGCTCGGGGCGGACATGAACCTGTCGCGCTCGGGCGACCTTGTAGAGGCGGCGGCCAATCTCTTCGATTGCCTGCACCGGCTCGACACGATGGGGGCTGAGCGGATCGCCGTGGCCCCCATCCCCGACCACGGGCTGGGCCGCGCGATCAACGACCGGCTCCGGCGCGCGGCGGCCCCGCGCGACTGAAGGCCGCCCTGCCTTCGCTTGATCCAAGCCCGCCCGGCCTCTAGGCCGGCACCATGCATGTGTTCGAGAACATCATCAGCGATCGCGGCTCGAAATACGCGGTTTCCGGCGGCCCTTGCGCCTCGGAGGCCGAGGCCAAGGGGTTTCTCAAGGAGCTGCAGCGCCGCAAGAAGTTCGCCAAGGCCACCCATAACAGCTGGGGGCTGCTGACGGCGGATGGCCCGCTCAAGGGCGATGACGGCGAAAGCGGCGCGGGCATGGTGATCCTGCGCATGCTGGAGCGCGACGCGGTGGAGGGGCACATCATCGTCGTGACCCGCTGGTATGGCGGCAAGCATCTGGGCGGCGACCGGTTCCGTCATGTGCAGGAAGCGGTGCGGATCTACCTGTCGCGCACCGGCCTCACGCCCTGACGGTGGGACCCGGCCTCAGATCTCGCCTTCGGTCTCGATGTGGATGTTGGTGCCGCAATGCTTGCAATGCACCGCGTCCGCATCGTGCAGCACGAGGCCGCAGGTCTGGCATGGTTCGCGCACCTTGAGCGGGCGAAACAGCACCTGGGCCAGCCGCAAAAACAGCGTGACGCCGCAGATCATGATGGCGATCGAGATCATCCGCCCCCAAGTGCCCTGAAGGGTGATGTCGCCGAAGCCCGTCGTCGTCAGCGCCGTCACCGTGAAATAGAGCGCGTCGGCGTAATTGCCGATATCGGGGCTGGTGCGGTGCTGCGTGGCAAAGACGAGGCCCGACATCACGAAGATGAAGACGCCGAGATTGGTCGCCGCGACCAACGCCTGCTCGCTTTCACGAAAGAAGCGGAAATCCTGCCGTAGCCGGTCCCGCATCTGGTACATGTGCAAGAGCCGCAGCATCCGCACCACCCGCAGAAAGGCAAAACCCTCGCCTGCGAGCGGCGCAAAGAAGGAAACCGCACTTACCAGATCGGCGAGAGTCGTGGGATAGACAAGGAACCGCCACGGCCGCGGGGCCAGCCAGACGCGGGCGGCCAGGTCGACGATGATCACCAGACCGAAGGCGATATCGACCACCTGAATCCAAGGCCCGTAAGACGTGAAGGAGGTGACGACGACAAAGAGGATCGCCATGAGATCGAAGCCCAGAAGCCAGTAGCGAAAGCTATGCGCCCGCGAGGTCTCACCCTCGTAAAGCTCCCGCAGCGTTGTCTTGAGGCTGCCTCGCATCGATGTCTCCCTTGCCGTCCGGCTCCGTCCCGGTGCGGCGCAGGTCTCGCACGCGCGGATCATGCTGTCGATCCGCTGGCGCGCATCGCCCCCCCAGTGCGGCCCCGCCGCTTTACGCGGCGCCCGCCCCGGCCCTATAAGGCGCGCGCAGCATCCCGGAGCCTTGCCCATGACCTTCCGTGCCCGCCACCTGCTCGGGATCGAGCCCCTGCACCCAACCGAGATCACCGAGCTTCTCGACACCGCCCAGCATTACGCCGAGCTGAACCGGCAGGGCCGCGCGCCGCGCGACGTGTTGGCGGGGCTGACCCAGATCAACATGTTCTTCGAGAATTCGACCCGCACGCAGGCCAGCTTCGAGATCGCGGGCAAGCGGCTCGGGGCGGACGTGATGAACATGGCGATGCAGGCCAGTTCGGTGAAGAAGGGTGAGACGCTGATCGATACGGCGCTGACGCTCAACGCGATGCGCCCCGACCTGCTGGTCGTGCGGCACCCGAACTCCGGCGCGGTCGACTTGCTGGCGCAGAAGGTCAACTGCTCGGTGCTCAACGCGGGCGATGGGCGGCACGAGCACCCGACGCAGGCGCTGCTCGACGGGCTTACCATCCGCCGGGCCAAGGGGCGGCTGCACCGGCTTTCCATCGCGATCTGCGGCGACATCGCGCATAGCCGCGTCGCGCGCTCGAACATCATGCTCCTGGGCAAGATGGAAAACCGCATCCGCCTCATCGCGCCACCGACCCTGATGCCCTCGGGGGTGGCCGAGTTCGGCGTCGAGGTGTTCGACGACATGGAAGAGGGCCTTCGCGACGTCGACGTGGTGATGATGCTCAGGCTGCAGAAAGAACGGATGGATGGCGGCTTCATCCCGTCGGAGCGCGAGTATTTCCACCGCTACGGCCTCGATGCCGCAAAGCTGGCCCATGCCAAGCCCGACGCCATCGTGATGCATCCCGGGCCGATGAACCGGGGCGTCGAGATCGACGGCACCATCGCCGACGACATCAACCGCTCCGTGATCCAGGAGCAGGTCGAGATGGGCGTCGCCGTGCGCATGGCGGCGATGGACCTTCTGGCACGCAACGCGCGCGCGGCGCGGACCGAGACCGGAGTGATGGCATGAGCATTCTTTTCACCAATGCCCGGCTGATCGACCCCGAGCGCGGCGAGACGCGCGGCGCGCTGCTGGTCGAGGATGGCCGTATCAAGGCCGTGATCGAGAGCGGTGATCTGCCACAGGCGGAGGAGGTGATCGACTGCCGGGGCAAATGCCTCGCGCCGGGGATCGTCGATCTCGGGGTCAAGGTGTCCGAGCCGGGCGAGCGGCACAAGGAGAGCTTTGCCTCTGCCGGGCGCGCCGCCGCCGCCGGCGGCGTCACCACCATCGTCACCCGCCCCGACACGCTGCCCAGCATCGACACGCCCGAAACGCTCGAATTCGTGGTGCGCCGCGCCCGCGAGGACAGCCCGGTCCGGGTGCTGCCGATGGCGGCGCTGACCAAGGGCCGCGAAGGGCGTGAGATGACCGAGATCGGGTTTTTGCGCGACGCGGGCGCGGTGGCCTTCACAGATTGCGACCGCGTCGTCACCGACACCAAGGTGTTTTCCCGCGCGCTGGCCTATGCCCGCTCGCTCGATGCGCTGGTGATGGCGCATGTGCAGGAGCCGGGCCTGTCGAAGGGCGCCGTCGTCACCTCGGGCAAGTTCGCCTCGCTGCGCGGCCTGCCGGGCGTGTCGCCCATGGCCGAGCGCATGGCGCTCGACCGTGACATCGCGCTTCTGGAGATGACGGGCGCGCGCTACCACGCCGACCAGATCACCACGGCGCGGGCGCTTCCGGCGCTGGAGCGGGCCAAGGACAACGGTCTCGACATCACGGCGGGGGTGTCGGTGCATCACCTGACGCTGAACGAGCTCGACGTCGCCGACTACCGCAGCTTCTTCAAGCTCAAGCCGCCGCTGCGTGCCGAGGAGGATCGCATGGCGGTGGGCGAGGCGCTGGCCTCGGGCCTCATCGACATCCTGTGCTCCATGCACACGCCGCAGGACGAGGAAAGCAAGCGTCTGCCCTTCGAGGAGGCGGCCTCGGGCGCGGTGGGGCTGGAGACCCTCCTGCCCGCCTCGATGCGGCTGGTGCATGGCGGGGTGATCGACCTGCCCGGCCTGTTCCGGGCGCTATCGCTCAACCCGTCGAGGCGGCTGGGGCTGGAGACGGGTCGGCTGACCGAGGGCGCGCCCGCCGATCTGGTCTGGTTCGACCCCGACGCGCCCTTCGTGCTCGATCGGGCCACACTCCGCTCGAAATCGCGCAACACCCCCTTTGACGGGGCCCGGCTGGAGGGCAAGGTCCTCGGGACCTGGGTTGCAGGTCGGAGCGTGACGGAGACCTGCTGATGCCCGTGATGGAGACCACGACCGCCCTGCTGATCCTCTGGGCGGTGATCGGCTACCTTCTGGGCTCCATCCCCTTCGGCCTCATCATCACCCGTGCCATGGGACTGGGCGACGTGCGCGCCATCGGATCGGGCAATATCGGCGCCACCAACGTGCTGCGCACCGGCTCGAAAGCTGCTGCCATCGCGACGCTGCTGCTCGACGCGGGCAAGGCGATCGCCGCCGTCATCCTCGCGCGGATCTTCGCCGCCGAGGACGCGGCGCAGATCGCGGGGGCCGCGGCCTTCGCCGGGCATTGCTACCCGATCTGGCTGCGGTTTCGCGGCGGCAAGGGGGTGGCGACGATCCTCGGCCTGCTGATCGCGCTGAGCTGGCCCGTGGGCCTCGCGGCCTGCGCCACGTGGCTCGCCGCCGCCTTCGCGTTCCGCTACTCCTCGCTCGCGGCGCTTCTGGCCGCGGGTTTCGCGCCGCTCTATTCGCTGCTCTTCGGAGATGGGCGGATTGTGCTGCTCAGCCTCGTACTGGCGCTGATCCTCTACGCCCGGCACGCCCCCAACATCGCGCGGCTGCGCGCCGGCACCGAGCCGCGCATCGGCAGGAAATAGACCTATACCCTTGCCGCGTTGCCTCTCCCCGGCAAAGGGGGGATGATCCTGAGGTCGTTCATACGCACGACAGGTAACGATAGTCACGAGTTTGCCAGCAATGTCCAAGGACTGGAAACAGCCTCCCCCGGCAGAGGAGCCGCAGCGGCACAAGAACCTCACCACTGCCATGCTGCTGGCAATTTTTCTCGGGCCGCTGGGCGCGCATCGATTCTACATGGGCCGGACCGGGTCAGGCGCGATGATGCTGATGCTGGCCGTCACCGTCGTGGGGTTGGCGGTGACCGTGCTGTGGCTTTTGATCGACCTGCCGCGGCTGCCGGTGATGATCCGCCGCCACAACGCGGCGATCGACCGGCGGCGCATGCTCGACCACCGCTCCGAAACCCACGGCTTTCCGCGCCTGAACTGAAGCGCGCGGCCCGCCGGAACGGGCCGCGGATCTCTCAGTAGGAATGCGCGGTATAGATGCGGTCCAGATCGCCGCCCCATGCGCCATAGTATTCCTCGAGCAGTTCATCCGCGGGCGTGCGGCCCGTCTCGATGCTTTCCTTGAGCGCGTTCAGGAAATGCGTCTCGTCGGGCACCAGCCCGCCCGCGCCGGGCCGGGCCCGCGCCTTGAGACCGGCCTCGGCGATCTCGACCGCCTGCCGCGCCAGATCATGCATGGACAGGCCGTTCACTCGTGCCTGGAGCCCCTGCTCGGCGGCCGCCACGCGCAGCGCCTCGCGGGTCTCGGCGTCCCAGCCCTTGACCATGTCCCACGCCGCGTCGAGCGCGCCCTGATCATAGGTCAGCCCGACCCAGAAGGCGGGCAGCGCGCAGAGCCGGCGCCACGGACCGCCATCGGCGCCGCGCATTTCGATGAACTTCTTGACCCGCGCCTCTGGGAACACCGTGGTCAGGTGATCGGCCCAGTCCGAGAGCGTCGGCTTCTCGCCCGGCAGCGCCGGAAGCTCGCCCTTGAGGAAGTCGCGGAAGGATTGGCCCAGCGCGTCGATGTATTTCCCGTCGCGGTAGACGAAATACATCGGGACATCGAGCACCCAATCGACATAGCGCTCGAAGCCCATGCCCTCCTCGAAGGCGAAGGGCAGCATCCCGGTGCGCGAATCGTCCAGGCCCCGCCAGATCCGCGAGCGCCAGGATTTCATGCCGTTGGGCTTGCCGTCGAAGAAGGGCGAGTTGGCGAAAAGCGCGGTCGCCACCGGCTGCAACGCCAGCGCCACGCGCAGTTTCTTGACCATGTCCGCCTCGGAGGAAAAGTCAAGATTCACCTGCACCGTGCAGGTGCGGTACATCATCTGCTTTCCATGGGTGCCGACGCGGTCCATGTAATCGGTCATCAGCCGGTAGCGGCCTTTCGGCATCATCGGCATCTGGTCTTCGGACCACTGGGGCGCGGCACCCAGCCCGATGAAGCCGACGCCGATTTCGTCGGCGATCTCCTTCACCTCGGCGAGGTGGCTGTTCACCTCGTCGCAGGTCTGGTGGATCGTCTCGAGCGGCGCGCCCGACAGCTCGAACTGCCCGCCCGGCTCGAGGCTTATGTTGGCACCGTTGCGCTCCAACCCGATCAGCTTGCCCTGCTCCTCGACCGGCGACCAGCCGAAGCGGTCGCGCATCCCTTCGAGCATGGCGCGGATCGAGCGTGGCCCCTCATAGGGCAGCGGCTTCAGGCTGTCGCGGCAATAGCCGAACTTCTCGTGCTCGGTGCCGATGCGCCAATCGCTCTCGGGCTTGCAGCCGGAGGCGAGATATTCGGCGAGTTGGGAATGGTGCTCGATCGGCCCGCCGCCGGATTGAGGGATGGACATGGCGCTGGCTCCTATCGTGCGAGGCGGGGCTACAGGTGTCGCGCATGGGGCCATAAGTCAATGGAGAGGCCGCGCGGTTTCGCGCGCGGGGTCTTTGCGCCCCCGCACAGAATCCCCCATCGATCGCCCGCGATCCTCAGACGACGGTGAGCCGGGCGGGCCGGGTCCAGACCGTCACCACGTCCGGCGTCTCGCCATTGAGAAGCTCGATCATGCGACCATGCCTGAGCCCCGGCAGCGCCGCGAAGGCATCGAACAGCGTCTCGGCCCCATCGGCGGTCACCGGAATCGCCAGCACCTCGTTCCCGCTCTCCAAAAGCCAATGCGCGGGCTTGGCGCGCCGATCGAGCCTGAGGCGGCGCACCGCGTCGAGATCCATCGTGCCACCGGTGAGCGGCCCCATATAGGCCACGCGCCCCTCATCGATCCTGAGAAGGCCCGGCCCCCGCCCTTCCTGCCGAAAGCGCCAGCGCTGCACGCCGCCCACCATCAGCCCCGCGCCCAGCGCGGCAAGGCCCCAGCCCAGCCATTGCAGGATGCCAAAGCTCGTGAGCGCCCACCACAGCCCGAGGCCCAGCACGGCCAGACCCGCAATCACCTCGCGCCCGCGCCACAGCGCCGCGCGGGCCTCAGGGCGCAACAGATCGGCCATCGCCTCGCCCGACTTTACACTCGAAATACTCATGCCCGGCCAAGGCCGCGCGCTTCGGCTCAGAACGTGTCACTGCCAGTCCCCCAAGCGCATCTGCCACAGCGTCAGCGCCGCCACGGCGGCGGTATCGGCGCGCAGGATGCGCGGGCCCAAGCTCACGGGATGCGCATGATCGAGGCGGCGCAGCCGGCTGCGCTCGGTGTCCGAGAACCCGCCCTCCGGCCCGATCAGCACCGCCCATGGCCCCGGCGCGTCGGGCAGCGCGCCGCTCTCGCCCACCAGCGCCTCGTCGCAGAACATCAGGCGACGTCCCTCGGGCCAGCCGTCGAGCAGCTTGGCCAGCTTCACCGGCTCGGCCACCTGCGGCACATAGGTGCCGCCGCATTGCTCGGCGGCCTCGATCGCATGGGCCTGCAGCCGGTCGGTGCGCACTCTCTCAGAATTAGTGAACGCGGTCAGCACCGGGACGATGCGCGACGCGCCCATCTCGGCGGCCTTCTCGACGATGAAGTCGGTGCGTGCCTTCTTGATCGGCGCGAAACACAGCCACAGGTCGGGCGGCGGCATGAACGCCTTGGTCTTCGCGCCGATCTCGAGGCTGCCGCCGCGCTTGTTGGCCTGCGCAAGCGTGGCGTCGAATTCGCCCGATCGCCCGTCAAAGACCGAGATGACACTCCCCATCGGAAGTCGCATCACCCCCGAGAGGTAGTGCGCCTGCGCCGCCTCCAGCGGAACGGTTTGCCCTTCGGCCAGAGGGTGATCTACAAACAGCCGGACTTTTGATGCCATGGGGCGGACCATATGAAACCGGCGGATCGGATGCCAGAGGCCGAAAGCGGAGCCGTCGCGGATGCGGTGCAGGGCAACTGGGTGGACCGGTGGGCCCCGCGCGCCGCGCGGCCCTATCTGCGGCTGAGCCGGGCCGACAGGCCGATCGGCACGTGGCTGCTGCTGCTGCCCTGCTGGTGGGGTCTCGCGCTGGCCGCGCTCGCCACCGGGCGGTTCGGCTGGGAGGGAGCATGGATTGCCCTTGGATGCGCGCTTGGCGCGTTCCTGATGCGTGGCGCGGGCTGCACATGGAACGACGTGACCGACCGGCATATCGACGGCGCGGTCGCGCGGACCCGCTCGCGGCCCATCCCCGCGGGACAGGTGCGGGTGGTGCAGGCGCTGATCTGGATGGCGGCGCAGTCGCTGGTCTCGCTGGTCATCCTGCTCACCTTCGATTGGGCCGCGATCTGGCTCGGCGTCGCCTCGCTGGTCCCCGTGGCGATCTATCCCTTCGCCAAGCGGTTCACATGGTGGCCGCAGGTGTTCCTCGGCCTCGCCTTCAACTGGGGCGCGCTGCTGGCCTGGGCGGCACTGGCCGGCTCGCTCTCCCTCGCGCCGCTCGTTCTTTATCTCTCAGGCATCGCGTGGACGCTGTTCTACGACACGATCTATGCCCATCAGGACGCCGAGGACGACGCGCTGATCGGCGTGAAATCCACCGCGCGGCTGTTCGGCGACCGCACGAAGACATGGCTGCGCGGTTTTCTCGTGGCGACCGTTCTGCTGATGGGTTTCGCGGTTCTGCTGGCGGCGCGCGACCGTTCGATGCTGTCGCTGGTGGTGGCGCTGGGCGGGCCTTGGGCGATCGGCTGGCACATGTCATGGCAGTTGTCGCGATTCGATGCATCGGACAATGCGGGGCTGCTACGGCTGTTTCGTTCGAATCGCGATGCGGGGCTGCTGCCCGTGCTGTTTTCCGCCGCCGCTCTGGCACTGTGATTGATCTGGCCGCCCCCGCGCCCTAGAAGGCGCGGGTCGCAACAGTTTCCGGAGCCCGGATGCGCCTCCCACCCCTCGCCGCCGCCATCGCCGCCTTCGCCCTTGCCGGCGGGGTGTCGGCCATCGCCGCCCGCACCGCCGTCGTCGTGATCGAGGATGTCTCGGTCGAGCAGGTGCGCGATGCCCTCGCCGCGCAGGGCCATGACTGGGCAAAGGTGCAGGCCGACGGGCTGCAGGTGATCCTCGAAGGCGCGGCCCCGACCGAAGCGGTGCGGTTCCGCGCTATTTCGGCGGCGAGCGGCATCGTCGATGCCAGCCGGGTGATCGACAACATGCAGGTGGTCGAAGCCGAGACCCCGCCGCCGCCCGATTTCGCGATCGAGATCCTGCGCAACGACAGCGGCGTGTCGCTGATCGGGCTGATCCCGGCCGCAACCGACCGCGCCGCGCTGATCGAGATGGTGGAAGAGGCGGCCGGCGGCCTGCCCGTGTCGGATCTTCTCGACGTGTCCGACCATCCCGTGCCCGAAAAATGGCCCGCGGCGCTGCGCTACGCGGGCCGCGCGCTCCAGACGCTGCCGCATTCCAAGCTCTCGGTGCGGCCCGGCCGGGTCCGCATCGAAGCGATCTCCGACAGCCCCGAGGCGCAGCGCAAGCTCGAGACCGAGCTGGCGCGGCTCAAGCCAGACACGGTGCGGCTCGCGCTCAGGATCAGCGCGCCGCGCCCTGTGATCACGCCGTTCACCGCGCGCTTCGTGATCGACGAAGCCGGCGCGCGCTTCGACGCCTGCTCGGCCGACACGGCCGAGGCGATGGGCCGCATCACCGGCGCCGCCGAGGCGGCGGGCGCCGAAGCCGAGATCGACTGCACCCTCGGGCTCGGCGTGCCGTCGGGCCAGTGGGGCGAGGCGGTCGCGCGCGGCATCGCCGCGCTGGCCGAGCTTGGCGCGGGCAGCGTCACCTTCTCGGATGCGGATGTCTCCCTCGTCGCGGCGCAGGGCACCGACGCCGCGGCGTTCGAGCGCATCGCGGGGCGGCTCGAGAACGATCTGCCCGATCTCTTCGCGCTCGAAGCGGTGCTGCCCGAGGCCCCCGAGGCCCGTCCCGAGGGCGCGCCCGAGTTCGCCGCCACCCTTGCCAAGGACAAGCAGCTGCGCCTGTCGGGGCGGCTGGCCGACCAGCTCGCCAACACCACGGTCGAGAATTTCGCCCGTGCCCGGTTCGGCGGCGACGGTCTCGTGATGGCGACGCGCGTCACCGGCGGCCTGCCGGGAGACTGGTCGGTGCGGGTGCTGACCGGGCTCGAGGCGCTGTCGCTTCTGGCCGAGGGCGAGCTCGCGGTCGGCCCCGACAGCGTGTCGCTCACCGGTCTCACCGGACGCAAGACCGCGAGCGCCGACATCGCGCGGCTGATGGCCGACAAGCTGGGCCAAGGGGCCAGCTTCGACATCGACGTGGCGTATCGCGAATCGCTCGACCCGATCGCGGGGCTGCCCAGCCCCGAGGAATGCCTGCGCCAGATCGCCTTCGTCACCGCCGATACCAAGATCACCTTCGATGCGGGCTCGGCCTCGATCACCGCCGAGGCGCGTCCCGTGGTCGACGACATCGCCGAAATCGTGCGCCGCTGCCCGGAGCTGGAGATCGAGGTGGCGGGCTATACCGACAGCCAGGGCCGCGACGAGATGAACCTCGAACTGAGCCAGAAGCGCGCCGACGCGGTGGTCGAGGCGTTGCGCCGCGCCCGCGTGCCGGTGGCGGGCTTCACCCCCGTGGGATACGGCGAAGCCGATCCGATCGACGACAACGACACCTCGGCGGGCCGCGAGGCCAACCGCCGGATCGAGTTCCGGCTCAGCGGTGCGCAGAGCGAGGACGAGACCGCGTCGAACGACGACGAGGATGCCCCGGAGGGCGAAACGAGACCCGAGCCCGAGACCGCCGACGCCGACGCGCCGCAGGTCATGGACAGGCCCGCGACCGGCCCGAGGGCGCGGCCGTCCGACGCTTCAGACGAATAAGGACAGGACGTGAACAGAACCGAGTTCATCATCGCCACGGCGGTCATCCTCTTTGCCGCCTTCGCGCTCGGCTGGTTCGCCAGCTGGCTGGTGAACCGTTTCACCCGCGTCACCCGCGCCGATATCGGCGAGCTGGACCGCATGGCGCAATCGCTGCACGAGGCGGAGGAGACCCGCGATCAGGCGATCTCCTATGTCGAGGAGCGCGAGGCCGAGCTGACCGGCCAGTTGCGCCAGTCCGAGGCGGAACTGCGCGCTGCGATGGAGGCGCTGCGCGAGGCGCGCCACGAGGCCGAGGACCTGCGCGGCTGGATCGAACGGCACAACGACGCCTGATGCGTCCTCGCGGGGCCGCGCTCGCGCCGGGACGCAACAGCCCCCTGCCATCCCGCCGCGATCCGGCATAGCCTGCGCGGCATGGAATCGGCACTGGACTACTGGAGCGCGCGGGCGCTGCTCGACTGGCAGATCGAGATGGGCGCGGATGAGGCGATGCTCGACGCGCCCCTCGACCGCTATACGCTCACCGATGCGCGCCCCGCCATGGCCGCGACCAAGCAAGCGGCCCCTCACGCGCCCCCGCGGCTCGAAGAGCCCGATCCCGTGGCCATCGCCCGCGCCGCCGCCGACGCCGCGCCCGACTTGGAGGCGCTCGCCGACGCGATGGAAGGGTTCGAGTTCTGCGATCTCGGGCGCGGCGCGCGCAGCTTCGTCTTCGCGGGCGGGCGAGTGCAGGCCCGCGTCATGCTGCTCCTTGATCCGCCGCACCGCGAGGAGGACCGCGCGGGCGTGCCCGTGGCGGGCCCCGCCGCTGTGCTGCTCGAGCGGATGCTCGGCGCCATCGGTCTCTCCGTCGAGGCGCCAGATACCGACAGCGCGGTCTACATGGCCCCGGTCCTGCCATGGCGCAGCCCCGGCGACCGCGCGCCCGACCCCAAGGATCTCGCGATGATGCGGCCCTTTCTCGATCGGCACATCGAGCTGGCCGACCCGGAGATCCTCGTGGTGATGGGATCGGTCGCCTGCGCGGCGTTGATGAAGGGCGGCGGGCTGCACCGGCTGCGGGGCCGCTGGGACAAGGTGCTGGGCCGACCCGCCCTACCGATCTTCTCTCCCGCACATCTGATGGCCAACCCGCTCGCCAAGCGCGAGGCCTGGGCGGACCTTCTGCTGCTAAGGTCCCTGCTCGACGGAGAGGCGCGATGATCGACCCCCTCGTGCTTCTGGCTTTCGTCCCGGCGGCGCTGGCGCTCAACCTTACCCCCGGGGCCGACATGATGTTCTGCCTCGGGCAGGGCCTGCGTGGTGGGCCGCGCGCGGCGCTTGCCGCCGATGCGGGCATCGCGGTGGCGGTCCTTGGGCATGTGACGCTGGCGGGCCTGGGTCTCGGGGCCGCCGTGACGGCGATGCCATGGCTTTTCGATGCGATCCGCTGGATCGGGGTGGCCTATCTGGGCTGGCTTGCCTTCGCCACGCTGCGCGGCGGCCACGCGGCGCAGCAGGATCTTGGCACCATGCACCCCTCGCGCGTTTTCCGGCAAGGTTTCGTCGTCAACCTCACCAACCCCAAGGTGATCCTCTTCGTGCTGGCCTTCCTGCCGCAGTTCACCGACGCCGCGCGCCCCGTGCTGCCGCAGTTCCTCGCTCTCGGTGCCGTGCTGTCGCTGGGCGGGCTCATCGTCAATGGCGCGGTGGGCGTCTTCGCGGGCGGCGTCGGCCGCCGCCTTGCCGGCTCGGCGGCGTTCAACCGCTGGCTGGGACGCGTCTCGGCCTCGATCTTCGCCGGGCTGGCGCTACGGCTCGCTCTCCTGAACAAGGCCTGACCATGGACCGTGACTTTCTCCCCATCCGCATCGCCATCCTCACGGTGAGCGACACCCGCGACGCCGCCGACGACCGCTCCGGCGACACGCTGGTGGATCGGCTGACGGCCGCCGGGCACATCCTCGCTGCGCGCGACCTCCTGCGCGACGACCGCGCCGCCATCGCCGCCAAGCTCCGGGACTGGTGCGCCGACCCGGCCATCGACGTGGTCATTTCCACCGGCGGCACCGGCCTGACGGGCCGCGACGTGACGGTCGAGGCGCATCGCGACGTCTATGAAAAGGAGATCGACGCTTTCGGCACGGTCTTCACCATCGTCTCGATGAACAAGATCGGCACCTCGGCCGTGCAGAGCCGCGCCACCGGTGGTGTCGCGAACGGCACCTATCTCTTCGCCCTGCCCGGCAGCCCCGGCGCCTGCCGCGACGCCTGGGACGATATCCTCGAACGCCAGCTCGACTACCGCCACAAGCCCTGCAATTTCGTAGAGATCCTGCCCCGCCTCGACGAGCATTTGCGGCGCAAGTGAGGCGGCCCGCCCTCAGGCGGGCGCGCAACCTCGGAACTCGACCGCCTTGCCACCGCCGATCGCCGTGAGGACGAGGGCCGAGCGGTCGATCGCCACCGGGGCGCGGGCGATATGCGAAATGCGCGTGCTGGCGACGATGGCGCCGCCCTCGCGACGCAACTGCACCGGCGCGGCCCAGAGCGACGGATCGCCTGTCTCGATCACCACCGCCTCGGCGTCGGTCCCGGCGGGAAGCGTCGCGGTGAGCGACAGGCCGTCGGCACCGGGGGCGAAGGCGCAGCGCGCCGGATCGAGCCCCGCTTCGGCAGGCGTCTTCGCCCGGTCGGCCAACGCCAGCGCCAAGGCCGGATCGCGGCGCGCCCCGGTCGGAAGATCGGCCGAGAAATCGAGCGTCACCGGCACGCAGACATCCTGACACACGCCGATCTCGAGTTGGCCCGCGATCCGCATCGGGGCCCCCGTCCGCGCAGGCGCGATCGCGACCGGCAGCACCACCTGATCGGAGTAGCCATAGGTCTCGTAGCCGCCGATATGAAAGATCTCGGGCACCGGCCAGTGAAACGCCACCCCCGCGACGTTCTCGGAACCGCTCCAGTTTATCTGTGGCGGAATTCCCGCCTCGCCCGGCGCGCGCCAGTAGGTCTTCCAGCCCGGCGCGAGGGTGATCCGGAACCCGGCCATCTGCGTGCCATCCTCGGCCCGCCAGCCCGGCAGCATGTCGAGCCGCACGATGTCGTCCACCGGACCGGCAAGAGCTGCGACGGGCGTGGCGAGGGCAAGCAGGATGGCGAGCGGGGCAAGGGGCATGCGACAGGTCATGGGCGCATTGATGCCCCCGGTGCGGAGCGAAGGAAAGTCACGTCGCTGCGAGAGCCGCGTGCGCACCCCCTTGATCGTGCTGCCCGCGCACCACATTCTGAAAGCATGGAAGCCCTGAACCCCGATCTGAGCGGCAAGCTCCTCATCGCAATGCCCGGCATGGCCGATCCGCGTTTCGATCACGCGGTGATCTTCATCTGCGCCCATTCCGACGAAGGCGCGATGGGGCTCATCGTCAACAAGCCCGCAACCGAGGTGCGATTCTCGGATCTGCTGGAGCAGCTGGAAATCGCCTCCGATCCCGGCATACGCGACATCCGCGTGCATATCGGCGGCCCGGTCGAGGAGAGCCGCGGCTTCGTGCTGCACACGACCGACTATTCCTCGGACCAAGGCACGCTGCAGGTCGACGAGGGCACGGCGATGACGGCGACGCTCGACGTGCTGGAGGACATCGCACATGGGCGTGGGCCCAAATCCTCGCTTCTGGCGCTGGGTTATGCGGGCTGGGGGCCGGGTCAGCTCGAGGACGAACTGGCGCAGAACGGCTGGCTCATCGGCGAGGCGCAGCACGCGGTGGTCTTCGGCCGCGCCAACGAGCACAAGTGGTCCGCCGCGCTCAAAGGGCTCGGCATAGACCCGCTGAGCTTGTCGCCCACCTCGGGCACCGCCTGAGTAGCGACCGGCTCCGCCCGATCGACTGGAATATTTTCAGGGTGAAGCCGCCGCGACCTCGGGCCACTTCACTCCTGAAACTCTCGAATCTGGCGCCTCAACCATCCTGCCCTTGGGCAATCAGCGCCTCGACGATGGCGCGCGCGCTGTCGGAGGACCAGTCGGCCTCGCCCTGAAGCCGCCCGATCTCCTGCCCTCCGGCATCCAGAAGAAGCGTCACCGGAAGGCCCAGCACGCCCATGTCCCGCGCCAGCGCCTGCCGCGGGTCCTTGTGGCGCGGCAGGGCCTCGGCGCCGATTTCAGTGAGGAACCGCTCCATCCCGGCCGCATCATTACGGCCCGTGGCGATGGTGACGACCTCGAAATCCTCGCCGCCATATTCGTCCTGCAGCGCCGCGAGCTGCGGCATCTCGATCCGGCAGGGCGCGCACCACGTGGCCCAAAAGTTCACCAGCACCGGCTTGCCCTCGTAATCGGCGAGCGTGATCTCACCGCCATCCTCGCTCTCGAAAGGCACGTCCGAGCCGCGCTGCGGTTCGGCATGCACCGCGAGCTTGCGCATGTCGCCCTCGCGCAGGGCCTCGATGTCGGCGGGGGCGGCGTTTGCAAGGCTCGTTGCCGCCATGTAAAGACCGATGAGAACGACGCTGCGCATGTGACTTCCTTCAAGGACGATAGAATGACCGAGAGCTCCAACGCGATGTGGGGCGGCCGTTTCGCCGCCGGGCCGGACGCGATCATGGAGGCGATCAACGCCTCGATCGGCTACGACCGGCGTCTTGCGCCGCAGGACATCGAAGGATCCCGGGCCCATGCCGCGATGCTCGCGGCGCAGGGCATCATCGAGCCTAAGGATGCGGAAACGATCAGGGAAGGCCTTCTCACGGTCTTGTCAGAGATCGAAGCCGGCAGTTTCGAATTCTCGACCGCGCTCGAGGACATCCACATGAATGTCGAGGCGCGGCTCAAGCAGTTGATCGGCGAGCCTGCGGGGCGCCTGCACACGGCGCGGTCGCGCAACGATCAGGTCGCGACCGACCTGCGGCTCTGGGTGCGCGATCAATGCGACACCGCGCAGGACGCGCTCACCGCGCTGATCGAGGCGCTGCTCGGACAGGCCGAGGCCGGGGCCGATTGGGTGATGCCCGGCTTCACCCATCTGCAGACCGCGCAGCCCGTCACCTGGGGCCATCACATGATGGCTTATGTCGAGATGTTCGGCCGCGATCGAACCCGTTTCGCCAATGCGCGCGCGCTGATGAACGAAAGCCCCCTCGGGGCTGCGGCTCTCGCCGGGACCTCCTTTCCGATCGACCGCGAGGCGACGGCGCAGGCGCTCGGCTTCGACCGGCCCATGGCCAACAGCCTCGATGCCGTGTCGGACCGCGACTTCGCGCTCGAATTCCTGTCCTCGGCGACGATCTGCGCCATGCACCTGTCGCGCCTCGCCGAGGAGCTGGTGATCTGGTCCTCGGCGCAGTTCCGCTTCGTCGCCATGTCCGACCGCTGGTCCACCGGCTCCTCGATCATGCCGCAAAAGCGCAACCCCGACGCCGCCGAGTTGATCCGCGCCAAGATCGGCCGCATCCTCGGCGCCAATGTCGCGCTGCTCACGGTGATGAAGGGGCTGCCGCTCGCCTATGGCAAGGACATGCAGGAGGACAAGGAGCAGGTCTTCGACGCCGCCGACAACCTGATGCTGTCGCTCGCCGCAATGACCGGGATGATCGCCGACATGACCGCGCAGCCCGACAATCTGCGCGCCGCCGCGGCCTCGGGCTTTTCCACCGCCACCGACCTCGCCGACTGGCTGGTGCGGGCGCTGGGCCTGCCCTTCCGCGACGCGCACCACGTCACCGGATCTCTGGTGGCGCGGGCCGAGGAAAAGGGCTGCGACCTTCCCGACCTCACGCTCGATGACATGAAGGCCGTGCATGACGGCATCACCGATGAGGTGTTCGGCGTGCTGACAGTCGAGAACTCGGTCGCCTCGCGCACCGCCTATGGCGGCACCGCACCCGCCAATGTCCGCGCCCAGATCGCGCGCTGGCGGGACGCGCTGAAGTGAGGCTGGCGCTTCTGGCGCTGGCGCTGCTGGCGGGCTGCGGCGCAGGCGGCGCGCCCGAGGCACCGGGCGCGGTGCTGGAGTATGGCGAGACCGACACCGGCCGTCGCCTCGGGGTCGCGCCGTGAGGTGGGTCTGGCTGGCGCTGGCGGTCTGGGGCGCGCTGCACCCGCTGCGCTGGTTCATCGTCTGGGTCGCTCAGAACGGCTACTCCCTGTCCGGGCTCTTTTCCGCGTGGCGGGCCAACCCGGCCACCACGGGGCTGCTGTGGGATGCGACCATCGCCGCCGTGGCGCTCGTCCTGTGGATCCTGTCGGAGGTGCGCGTGCGCCGCAACTGGGAGGCGCTGCTGGCGATCCCGGCGACGCTGCTGATCGGCGTGGGCTGCGGCCTGCCGCTCTACCTGTTCCTGCGCACCCGGCCGCTCTGATCCGGCTCCATCGCGGGGCTTGGGATCGCGGCACGATCTGCTAAGACGCGGCGGACCCATTCCAGCGGAGCCGAGACCTTGGACCATTTCCTCTATCGCAACGGCCAGCTCATGGCCGAGGACGTCGCCATTTCCGAGATCGCGGCCTCGGTCGGCACGCCGGTCTATGTCTATTCCTCGGCCACCCTGCTGCGGCACCTGAAGCTCTTCGAAGACGCGCTCGACGGGATGCCGCATCTGGTGTGCTTCGCGGTCAAGTCGCTCGGCAATGTCGCGGTGCTCAAGCTTCTGGCCGAGGCCGGGGCCGGGATGGACATCGTCTCGGGCGGCGAATACGCCCGCGCCCGTGCCGCCGGCGTGCCGGGCGAGCGCATCGTGTTCTCGGGCGTCGGCAAGACCCGCGACGAGATGCGCATGACGCTGGAGGGCGGCATCCGCCAGTTCAACGTCGAGAGCGAGCCCGAGCTTCTGGCGCTCTCGGACGTGGCCAGCGCGCTGGGCCGGACCGCGCCCATCACCATCCGCGTGAACCCCGACGTGGATGCGAAGACCCACGCCAAGATCGCCACCGGCAAATCCGAGAACAAGTTCGGCATCCCGATCGCCCGCGCCCGCGAGGTCTATGCCATGGCGGCAAAGCTGCCGGGCATCGAGGTGATCGGCATCGACGTGCATATCGGCAGCCAACTGACCGAGCTCGCGCCCTTCGAGGCGGCCTTCACCAAGGTGGCCGAGCTGACTGAAACGCTGCGCGCCGACGGGCATGACATCCGCCGCCTCGATCTCGGCGGTGGCCTCGGCATCCCCTACGAGCGGGTGAACGAGGCGCCGCCGCTGCCCTTCGATTATGGCGCGCTGATCCGGCGCACCGTCGGGCATCTGGGCTGCGAGATCGAGATCGAGCCGGGGCGCCTCGTGGCGGGGAACGCGGGCCTTTTGGTGAGCCGTGTCACCTATGCCAAGTCCGGCGAAGGCCGCGATTTTCTCATTCTCGACGCCGCGATGAACGACCTCATCCGCCCTGCCATGTACGAGGCGCATCACGACATCGTGCCGGTGATCGAACCCGAGGCCGGGGCCGAGACCAGGCCATGGGACATCGTCGGCCCCGTCTGTGAGACCGGCGACACCTTCGCGCGGGGCCGCGAGCTACCACCTGTGGGCGAAGGCGATCTGGTGGCGTTCCGCTCCGCCGGGGCCTACGGCTCGGCCATGGCGAGCGAATACAACGCCCGACCGCTGGTGCCCGAGGTGCTGGTGCAGGGCGATCAATTCGCGGTTATTCGCCGCCGTCCGAGCTATGAGGAAATGATCGCGCGCGATAGCATTCCCGAATGGCTATGATGGAGACGGACCCACCGCGCCTCGACGCGCCGCACGGAGCACCGGCACCCTGACCGAGACACGCGATCCCCTGTCGCATCTGAAACGCCCCGTCGCGCTCACCCGCGCCGGGATGGTTGCCGAACGCCTGCTGCGCGCCTTCTGGCCACTCTGGACGGTGATCGCCCTCGCGCTGGCGCCGCTGATCGCGGGCTGGCAGGATCGGCTGCCGGTCGAGGCGTTCTGGGGCTGGGGGGTGCTGGCGATCTTGGGCGCGCTCGGGGGGCTGGGCTGGGGGCTATGGCGGTTTCGCTGGCCCTCGCGCGCCGCCGCCATCGACCGGCTCGACCGCAGCTTGCCGGGCCGCCCGGTCTCGGCCCTGACCGATGCGCAGGCGACCGGGCGCGGCGATGTGGGCGCGGAGGCGCTTTGGGCCGCGCATCTGGCGCGGATGCGCGCGCGCAGCGAAGACGCGCCCGCCGCCCGCCCGGATCTGCGCCTCGCCGCGCGCGATCCCTTCGGCCTGCGCTATATCGCGCTGCTGTTTCTCGTGGTGGCGCTGCTGTTCGGCTCGGTCTGGCGGCTGGGCAGCGTCGGCAGCCTTGCCCCGGGCGGCGGTGATGCCTTGGCGCAGGGCCCGGTCTGGGAAGGCTGGATCGAACCGCCCGCTCATACCGGCCAGCCGGTGCTCTACCTGCCCGACCAGCCACCCGGACCGCTCGCGGTCCCGGTGGGCAGCACCATCACCTTGCGGCTTTACGGGCAGGTCGGGGCGCTGACCCTGTCCGAGACCGTCTCGGGGCGCACCGACGAGGTTCCGGCCGCCTCCGACCCGGCCCAGAGCTTTGTCGTGGCACGCGACGGAGAGATCCGTGTCAACGGGCCAGGTGGCGCGGAGTGGCAGCTTCGCGCGATCCCCGACGCGACGCCGCGGGTCTCGATCGCGGGCCCGGTCGAGACCGCCGGGCTGGGGCAGATGACCCTGCCCTTCCGGGCGAGCGACGATCATGGCGTCGTCTCGGGCAGCGCCACGATCACGCTCGACGCCGAAGGGGTCGAGCGCCGCCACGGGCTGAGCACCGCCCCGGACCCACGCCCTGCGCTGACCGTCGATCTGCCGATGCCCTATACTGGCGACCGCGCCGAATTCGAGGAGATCCTCGCGGGCGATTTCTCTGAGCATCCCTTCGCCAACCTGCCCGTGCGGATCACCCTCGATGTGACCGACGCGGCGGGCCAGACCGGCGCGTCGGAGCCCTATCCGACCACCCTGCCCGGTCGCCGCTTCTTTCAGCCGGTGGCCCGCGCCGTGGCCGAGCAGCGGCGCGATCTCTTGTGGTCGCGCGCCAATGCGGGCCGCGTCGTCGACCTGCTGCGCGCCGTGTCGCATCGCCCCGACGAGGTGTTTCCGGACCGCGCCACCTATCTGCGGCTGCGCGTGGCGCTGCGCCGTCTCGACCGGGCCCACCGGGCACCCGAGGGGCTGTCGGCCGAGACGCAGGAGGAGATCGCGCAGGCGCTGTGGGATCTCGCCGTGCAGCTCGAGGACGGCACGCTGGCGGATGCCCGGGCGCGCCTGCAGCGCGCGCAGGAACGTCTGGCGCAGGCGATGCGCGACGGGGCCAGCGCCGACGAGATCGCCGAGCTGATGGACGAGCTGCGCGCCGCGACCGAAGATTACCTCGCCATGCTGGCCCAGAACGCGCAGCCCCCCGAGGACGGCACCGACGAGCCGCAGGCCAGCCAAGGCGAGAGCATGCAGGTCACGCAGGACGAGCTGCAGGCGCTGATGGACCGGATTCAGGAGCTGATGGAAGAGGGCCGCATGGCCGAGGCGGCGGAGCTTATGGAGCAGCTCAACCGGATGATGGAGAACCTGCAGGTCGCACAGGGCGAAGGCGGCTCGGGCCCGTCGACGCCGGGCCAGCGTTCGATGCAGGAGCTTCAGGACAGCTTGCGTGACCAGCAGGAGTTGTCGGACGAGGCCTTCCGTCAGCTGCAGGACCGCTTCAACGGCCGTGATCCAGGGCAACAACAGGGTCAGGGTCAACCGGGGCAGCAATCCGGTCAGCCGCCGGGTCAACCTGGTCAAGGACAGCCCGGCCAGGGCCAACCCGGTGAAGGCCAGAACCAGCAGCCCGGCGGCGAGGGCAGCCTCGCGGACCGCCAGCAGGCACTGCGCGACGAGCTGGCGCGCCAGCGTGGGGCTTTGCCGCGCCTTGGTGGCGAGGCGGGCGAACGGGCGGGCGCGGCGCTCGACCGGGCGGGCCGCGCCATGGACGAGGCCGAGGAGGCGCTGCGTGCCGACGATCTGGCCCGCGCAATCGACCGGCAGGCCGAGGCCACCGAGGCGCTGCGCGGCGCGGCGCGCGAACTGGGCGAGGCGCTGGCGCGCGGCGACAGCGAGACACCGGATCAGCCGGGACAGGGCGCGCAGCCGGGCGACGGCGCGGGCGGCCGCGACCCGCTGGGTCGTGACACCGCCGACCGTGGCGGCGTCGGCTCCCAGGAGGACATGCTCGACGGGACCGATCCGGCCCGCCGGGCCGAGGAGCTTCTGGGCGAGATCCGCCGCCGCGCCGCCGAGCGCGAACGCTCGCAGGCCGAGCGCGATTACCTCGAACGGCTGCTCGACCTGTTCTGATCGCACACGCCTCGACCCGGCGTGCCTTAGCCGATCGTGTCGAGCAGGCCGCGCAGCCACGTGTCGAGCCGACCGCGCAACCCGTCGACCGCCATGGCATAGCTTTCGAGCGGGCCTTCGAGCGGCGGCAGCGCAGCGCCGATGCGCCCGGCATGGCCATAGATCAGCGCCAGACCCACTGCGATCAGCAGCACCGTGCCGAACCCCAGCCGGAACCCGCGACCGCGCTGCACGTCGGTATTTTCGGTCGACCGGGGCGGACCGCTTCGCATCGCGGTGCTGCGCAGGCTGGAGTTGATCTCCTCGATGTCGGGCAGCAGGTCGCGCCGCGTCACCGCCCCGGTCGAGGCGGCGGCCATGCTTGCGCGCTCCCGCGCGGTCTCATGCGCGGTGACCGGAGCTGGGGGCGTGGGCGCCTCCGCCGTATCAGCGAGATCGCCGTGATTCTCGCGATCCTCGTCATCGAAAGCCCCATGCGCAACGTCACCCTGCAAAGGCAGGTCCGGGCGATGGGGGTCCGACGCGCCGACCTCTTCCAGATCTTCGGCGGAGAGGCTGGCCATCAGGATCGGATCGGCGAGATCCTCTTCCTCCTCGTTCGCCCGGTCGTCCTCGTCCCCCTCGTCTTCGTACCCGTCTTCGTCGTTGAACTCGTGCTCATACCCGCGCTCGCGCTCGAAGCCGTGCTCGGAGTCCTCGTCATCCTCATCCGGCCCGCCCAAGGCTTCGCCTCGAACCACGACCGGCTCATCGCGGAGGCCGGGCTCCCCCTGCTCCATCAAGTCGTCCGGGACAGGATCGTCCGACGCGTCGGCCTCGCCGATGTCATCATCCTCCTCCCCGACATCCACACCTTCGGCGTCGCGCTCCTGCGCTTCGTCCGGGCGGGATGCGGCGGGCGTGGGATCGGGCAGGTCCTCGTGGGCGATTTGCGTCAGATCGATCTCGTCGTCTTCCTCCCATAGATCGCGGCTGTCGATGCGCGATGGAACGGGGGCCGCAGACGCGCTTGCCGACAGGACCGCGGCAAAGTCGATCTCCTCTTCGTCCTCCGCCTCGTCGAAGGGGTCGAAGCGTGGCTCGGCCTCCGGGGGCGTTGCGTCGTCGGGGGCGTCAGACGCGCGCAGAGCCTCGGTGACCTCATCCAGATGCCGGTCGAAATTGTCCGGCGCGCCCTCCTTCGTCCCTTCGGCGATATGAGGAGCCTCGGCCTGCGGGTCATCCTCGTCATCTTCGTCGGGCAGTTCCCCCGCCTCGCGAAGATCCCGCCCCGCTTCGGCCTCCATGACCGCCGCTGGATCGTCTTGTTCCGTATCGGTTTCTCGATCCGCTTCGAACGGCACGCTGGGCGCATCGGCAGCGGCTTCCGCGGTTTCCGGCTCCGCGGCCCCTCCCCGGCGGCGCGCCGCGGCCTCGCGCTCGGCCTCGGCACGCAGGATCTCGGCGATCTCCGGGGTGATCGTGCTGCGGGGCGCGGGCGCGGCGGCCCCGGTATCGGCCTTGCTCTCGGGCTGGGGTGTGGCGAGCCATGTGAGCCCGCAATTCGAGCACTGCACGTCGCGCCCCTCGGTCGGGACGGCGTCGCGGGCCACCTCGTACTGGGCTCCGCAATTCGGGCAGGTCAATCGCATCCGTCTCATCCCCTCGCGCCCGGGCAGGGCCACTGCCGGGCCAACCTAGCGGCCCGCCGCCGTCGCGCCAAGAACGCGCGATGCGCAGGCGGCGCGGCTGATGCAGCGCTGCAATTGCAACCCCGGCCCCGGTCGGGCAGAAGGGGGACGCAACAGGGGGCAGCAGGTGATCGAGCTTCGGGACGTGGCCTATAGTTATGGCGGCGGAGAGTTGTTCTCCGGCCTGTCGCTCTCGCTTGCGCCGGGGTCGTTCCACTTCCTCACCGGGCCCTCCGGCGCGGGCAAGACGACGCTCCTGAAGCTGTGCTACGGAGATCTGGTGCCCACCTCGGGCGAGGTCGCGCTGTGGGATGAGGCCACGACGGGCATGGCGCGCGACGCGCTGGCGCTCAACCGCCGCCGCATCGGCGTGGTGCATCAGGATTGTCAGTTCCTCGACCATCTTCCGTTGCGCGACAACGTGGCGCTGCCGCTCACCGTCGCGGGCCGTCACCACGAGGCCGAGGCCTACCTGCCCGATCTGCTCGGCTGGGTCGGGCTGACGCGCCATGCGAACCGCCGTCCGCCGGAGCTTTCAGGCGGCGAGCGGCAGCGCGCGGCGCTGGCACGCGCCGTGATCATGTCGCCCGAGGTGATCATCGCCGACGAGCCCACCGGCAACATCGACTGGGAGATGTCGCAACGCCTGCTGGCGCTTCTGGTCGAACTCAATCGCATGGGCAAGGCGGTGCTGGTCGCCACGCATGACATGAACCTGATCCGCGCCGCCAAAGCGCAGGTCGCGGTGCGCACGCTCAGGCTCAAGGATCGCCAGCTTCTCGCTGCGGGGGCCGAACTGTGAAGCGCGCGTTCTGGACCGCGCTGTCGTTTCTGGCAGGTGACGTGCAGGCCGATCGCAGCGTACCGCCCACCGGTTTCACCGCGCGGCTGACGCTGTTCACCGCCGCCGCCATGGCGCTGCTGGCGGTCTTCGCGCTGTCGCTGTCTCTGGCGAGCGCGCGGCTCGCCGCGCGCTGGTCCGACGATCTGGCGCAAAGCTCGACGCTCAGGATCTCGGCCCCGGCCGAACAGATGGCCGCGCAGACCGCCGCGGCGCTCGAGGTGCTGCGCACCACGCCGGGCATCGCCTCGGCCCGGGCACTCACCCAGGAAGAGGAACAGGCCTTGCTCACCCCATGGTTCGGACCGGACCTGCCGCTCGGCGCGCTGCCGATCCCCCAGCTGATCGAGATCAACGAACAGGGCGGCGGCTATGACGCCACCGGGCTGCGCGCCCGACTGCAGGCCGAGGTGCCAGGCGCCGTGCTCGACGATCATACCCGCTGGCGCGAACCGCTTGTCGCCGCCGCCGGCAAGCTGCGGGGCCTCGGGGCGCTCGCGATCGTGCTGATCGGCGCCTCGACGGCGGCGATGATCACGCTGGCGGCGCAATCGGCGCTCTCGGCCAACGCGCAGGTGATCCGGGTTCTGCGGCTGGTCGGCGCGCGCGACAGCTACATCGCACGCGCCTTCGTGCGTCGCTTCACCCTGCGCGCCCTGTCGGGTGCGGCGGTGGGCACGCTTCTGGGTGCAGTGCTGGTGGCGCTGCTGCCCGGCGGCGCGCAAGGCGGCGACAGCTTCCTGACCGGCATCGGGTTTTCGGGGGGCGACTGGCTCTGGCTCGTGCTGATCCCGCCGCTGACCGCCGCCGTAGCCTTCGCCGCCACGCGCGGTGCCGCCCGCCGCATGCTGGAGCGTCAGTCATGAGCGGGTTGGCTTATGGCTGGCGCTGGCTGCGCAGCCTGCTGTTCAACGGCCTGATCTATGCCGCGATGCTGCCGATCGGGCTGGCCTATACCCCTTGGGCGATCCGGAGCCGCGACGGCGCGGTGGCGGCGGCGCATCTGTGGTGCCGTTTCGTCGTCTGGCTGGCGCGGGTGCTCGTCGGGCTGCGCTGCGAGGTGCGCGGCGCGCCGCCCACGGGCGAGGTGATGATCGCCGCGAAACATCAGAGCTTTCTCGACATCATCCTGATCTACGGCGCGGTGCCGCGCGGGCGCTTCATCATGAAGAAAGAGCTGGTCTACACGCCGGTGCTGGGCCAGATTGCGCTGCGCATGGGCTGCGTGCCGGTCGACCGGGGCCGCCGTGGCGCCGCGATGAAGCAGATGATGGCCGAGGTGCGCGCGGGCCGCGCCGATCCGGGCCAGCTCATCATCTACCCGCAGGGCACCCGCGTGCTGCCGGGGGTCGACGCGCCCTACAAGACGGGCACCGCCGCCATCTACCGCGAGCTGGGCCAGCCCTGCGTACCGGTGGCCTGCAATGTCGGCCTGTTCTGGCCCCGGCGCGGTGTGCTGCGCCGCCCCGGCACCGCCATCATCGAGTTCCTGCCCGAGATCCCGCCGGGACTGCCGCCCTCCGCATTCATGAAGCAGCTCGAGGCCGTGATCGAGCCGCGCTCGAACGCGCTCATGGCCGAGGCCGGGTTTCCCCTCTCGGTGAAGGAGGCATGATGCGCATCGTCGAAAGCATCGAGGCACTCGAAGCCCTTTACGAGCGCAAGCCCTCGGGGGCCGCCCTCGACAAGGTGACCGACCGGCTGACACCGGGCCAGTCGGCATGGATCGCCGCGTCGCGGTTCTGCATCCTCAGCACCGTGGGCCCCGAAGGCATCGACGCCAGCCCGCGCGGCGACGACGGCCCGGTGGTGCAGATCATGGACAGCCAGACGCTGCTGCTGCCCGACTGGCGCGGCAACAACCGTATGGATTCGCTGCGCAACATCATCCGCGACGGCCGGGTAAGCCTGATGTTCCTCGTCCCCGGCGCCACCAGCGTCATGCGCGTCAATGGCCGCGCTGTGCTAAGCTGCGACGACGCGATCACCGGGCGCTTTGCCCAAGGCGACACGCATCCGCGTTCGGTGATCGTGGTGACGGTGAACGAGGTCTATCCGCAATGCGCCCGCGCGGTGCTGCGCGCGGGTCTGTGGACCCGCGGCGACGAGAGCGGCGCGCTGCCCAGCGTCGGCGAGCTGGTGGCCGAGGCCAAGGCGGGGTTCGACGGCGCGGCCTATGACACCGAGTGGCCGGAGCGGGCGAAGACGACCATGTGGTAAGGCCCGGCGTTCCGGCCGGGCCTCGGGCCGTTCTTGCGCTAGGCGGCGTGCCTCAGGCAGCCAGCCCCTTGGAGCCGAGATCGAGGTATTTCTTGCGGCGGTCGGCGCGGATCGCCTTGCCGTCCATGCCCTTGAGCTCATCGAGCATCTTGCCGATCTCGCGGCCCACGGCGTCGATCGCCGTGTCCACGTCGCGATGCGCGCCGCCCAGCGGCTCGGCGACGATCCGGTCGCAGACGCCCAGCTCCTTGAGCTCCTGCGCGGTCAGGCGCAGCGCCTCGGCGGCCTCGCGCATCTTCTCGGCGTCCTTCCACAGGATCGAGGCGCAGCCCTCGGGCGAGATCACCGAGTAGATCGAATGCTCCAGCATCGCCACGCGGTTGGCCGTGGCGAAGGCCACCGCGCCACCAGAGCCGCCCTCGCCGATGATCACGGAGACCAGCGGCACCTCCAGTTGCAGGCATTTCTCGGTCGAGCGCGCGATCGCCTCGGACTGGCCGCGCTCCTCGGCACCCTTGCCGGGATAGGCGCCGGGCGTGTCCACGAGCGTCACCACCGGCAGGCCGAAGCGATGCGCGAGGTCCATCAGGCGGATCGCCTTGCGATAGCCCTCGGGGCGGGCCATGCCGAAATTGCGCTCGATCCGGCTCTTGGTGTCATGACCCTTCTCGTGGCCGATCACCACCACCGGGCGGCCGTCGAGGCGCGCCAGACCGCCCATCACCGAATGATCGTCGGCAAAGTTGCGATCGCCCGCGAGCGGCGTGTACTCGGTGAAGAGGCGCTCGATGTAATCCTTGCAATGCGGCCGCTCGGGATGGCGCGCGACCTGGCATTTCCGCCAGGGCGTCAGGTTGCCATAAAGCTGGACCAGCATGTCGTGGCCCTTGCGGTCGAGCGCCGCGGCCTCCTTCTCGACATCCATCTCGGGGCTGCGCCGCGCCAGAGCCCGCAGTTCCTCGGCCTGGCCCTCGATCTCGGCGAGCGGCTTTTCGAATTCGAGATAGATGGTCATGCGAAGGCCCCTGCGGTTGCGCGTCGGTGCGTATATGACGCGTCGGGAGGCCCCGTGCAACTCGCCGCCGCTTGACGCGGGGCGCGGGCGTGCCACCCTACGGCTTCCGCCCCGAGGAAAGGACTGTCATGGCCGACGACATCATCGCCACCGCCGCCGAGGCGCTGGAGGCCGAGGCCCTGCCCCGGCTGCGCGAGGTCCATGCGGGCGAAGGCGCGCAGACCGACGCGCAGGTGCTGCCGCCCGCGCTGCGCAAACCCGCGCAGGGCAAGAGCCCGGCGCGCTGGGCCTATGAGCGGCTGATCCACTACATCAAGCGCTTCGAGGACGGGCTTGCGCCGGGCGAGGAGGTCGCGATGGCGATGACCGGCGGGCATTCGGGCGTGCTGCGCATTCAGGGCATGGGCTATTTCGATCCCGACATCGTGACCTTCTATGGCACTGACCCAAGCGGGGCCAAGACGCAGCTGATCCAGCACGTCACCCAGCTTTCGGTGATCTTGCGCGCCCTGCCCCGGCCGCGCCCCGAAACGCCGCCCGAACGCATCGGCTTCCAGCTTGCGCGGGAGCTGGAGGAGGACGAAATCGAGAGCGGGGAGGAGACGACGCCACAGGGACCCGATGCCGCGCCCGAGACATCGTGACAAGGGGCGGGATTCGGGCTAACTCCCGGCCCGATACGCCAGATGCGAGGAGCCCCAGATGGCCGACGATCAGCACCACCATGTTCCCGGAACCATGGACATCACCGATCAGGAAAGAACCTATGAGGGCTTCGTCAAGTTGACGATCCGCACGGTGATCGCGATCATCGTCGCCCTGATCCTGCTCGCTCTGGTCAACGCCTGATCATATGCAGCGGCGCGCGTTTCTCATGGCCGCGCCGCTGGCGCTGGCAGGCTGCGGCAGCGGCGAAGCTGTCTGGGCGCCGGAAGCCGACGTGCTTCGGGCCCGCTATCGGCATGAAGGTCCGCCTGCCCTCACGCTGTTCACGGTCAACAACCTCGGCACCGGCAACGGCGCGCATACCGCGCTGTTGATCAATGCCAGCCAAAGGGTGCTGTTCGATCCGGCCGGAAGCTATGCTCACCCGTCGATCCCCGAGCGCAACGACGTGCTGTTCGGGATGACCCCGCAGGTGGTGGCGAGCTACGTCTCCTATCACTCGCGCGCCTCCTACGTGACGGTTGAGCAATATCTCGAAGTGCCCGCCGCCACCGCCGAGACGGCGCTGCGGCTGGCACTGGCGGCGGGACCCACGGCGCAGGCCTACTGCACCCGCGCCACCTCGCGGCTTCTGGGGCAGCTGCCCGGCTTCGAAGGCCTCGGGACGACATGGTTTCCCGACAAACTGATGGCCCGGTTCGGCACGCTGCCCGGCGTGGTGACGACAGAGCACAATGAGAACGACAGCGACAGCCTGCGCGACGCCAGCCGCGCCGTTGCGCGTCAACTGGAAGGCTGAGGCCCTGCCGCGACGGCGGGCGCCATGCGAGACCCGAACCCGGCGGGAGCCGAACCGATGCCCGATCCCTTCGATGCGCCACCGGGGATGATCCTCGCGGGCGGGCTGTCGCGCCGGATGGGCGGCGGCGACAAGGGCCTTGTGCCCTTCGCGGGCCGGCCGCTTCTTTCGCATGTCATCGACCGGATGGCGCCGCAGCTTCCTGCCATCGCGCTCAACGCCAATGGCGATCCGGCCCGATTCGCGCGGTTCGGCATCGAGGTCGTGCCGGACCCGGTGCCGGGCCATCCCGGTCCGCTGGCCGGGGTGCTGGCGGCGATGGGCTGGGCCGAAGCGCACGGCGCGCCTTGGGTGATCACCGTGCCCGGCGACACGCCTTGGCTGCCGGGCGATCTCGTGCCGAGACTGATCCTCGCGGGCGAGGCCACGGAGGGCTTCGCCGTGGCCGCCTCCGGCGGTCGGCTGCATCCGGTCTGCGGGCTTTGGCCGGTGCGGCTGCGTGCGACGCTCGCCGCCGATCTCGCGGCGGGGGCGCGGCGGATCGGCGATTGGGCGCTGTTGCAAGGTGCGGCCCGAACGGAATTTCCGACCGGCTGGCCAGACCCCTTCGCCAATCTCAACACGCCTGCCGATTTCGATCCGCCCGGAGCGGTGGGGTGAAGATCTCCCATGGCTTTTCGGAGAGCGAACGCGCGCAGATCGCGGCGCTCTACTGGGAAGCGTTCGGAGCCAAGCTGGGCCGGGTCCTCGGGCCGCGCCCCCACGCGCTGCGCTTCCTCGCCGCCGCTCTCGATCCGGCCCATGCGCTTTGCGCGCGCGCGCCCGACGGCACGCTGCTCGGGGTGGCCGGGTTCAAGACCGCGCGCGGGGCGCTGGTAATGGGCGGGCGGCGTGAGATGCGCGCGGCCTACGGCATTTTGGGCGCGGCGTGGCGCGGCGGGCTGCTGGCGCTGCTTGACAGTGACGTGGACAACCGCCGCTTTCTTATCGACGGGATCTTCGTGGCGCCCGAAACGCGCGGGCGCGGCGTCGGCTCGCGGCTGATCGAGGCGCTGGCGCAGGAGGCACGTTCCGGCGGCTACCGCGAGATCCGGCTGGAGGTGATCGACGAGAACCTGCGCGCCCGCGCGCTCTACGAGCGGCGCGGCTTTCGTGCCGTGGGCCGTCGGCCGCTCGGGGTGCTGCGCGTCGTCTTCGGGTTTCGCGCGGCGACGACGATGGTCCGTCGCCTCGGCTGATCCTTTAGGAAAAGTTGCCTGCCGCCGCCCCGAGCAGCCGGAAGGCGCGCCCGGTGCGGGTCTCGGCCAGAAGCGCGATCTCCTCGTCCTGCGCGCCGTCGCAATAGTCGTCGAGCATCCGGTCGAACAGCCGCAGGAAATGCTGCGACGTGTCGCGAAAGATCGTGTCCTTGCCCATCCGCGCCGCCGCGACCTCGGCCATGCCGTCGGCGTCGAGCCCGATCGCCAGCGGAGCGAGCGGCTCCCCTCTCTCGCCGCGCGCCAGCGCGCGCCAGGCCTCCGCCGGCGCGGGCGGCGGCGCGAGATCGTCCATGTAGATGCCGTCCTGGCTCAGAAGCGTCAGCACGTCCTGGCTCGCCTGGATGAGCTGGCGCGCGCGGGTGTCGCGCAGCGCCGCGCGCAGGGCGGCGAAGCCTTCGAGATCCAGATCGCTGTCGGGAAAGTTCAGCGCCCGCGCCATCTCGGCCCGGCCCAGCATGGGCGGCGGCGGTGCGGGGGTGGGCTCGGGCATCTCGGCCTCGGCTTCGGGCGCAGGCTCGGGGCGCATCACACCGAACCCCGCCAGCGCCGTTTCGGTCTGCCGCGCGGCGCGTTCGATCCCCGCGAGGCGGCGGTCAAGCTCGGCGGGCAGGCCGCCGCCGCGCGCCTGCGTGCGCAGGCTGCGCTGCAAGGTCTGGATCTCGGCCCTGAGGCGGTGCGATTCCTCGCGCGCGCTGCGCGATGCGTGGCTCGCGAACAGCCCGATCCAGATCAGCGCCACCGGCACCACGACGACCAGCACCGGCCCCACCAGCGATTGGCCGCCAAGCGCCATGGCCAGCCCCGCGATCACCGCCCAGCCGAGGCTCGCCCCGGCGGCGATACGCTCAGCCCGGCCCATCAGCTCCCACGGCGCGCCAGCGGGCTCCGGCCGGGCCTCGGGGACCTCCGGGATGATGTCGGAATCGTCGCTCATGCCGTCCGCCCTTGCCGCGCCTGCGGCCTCAAGAATAGCTGACGCTCAGGATCTCGTAGGACTTCTCGCCACCCGGCGTGCGCACCTCGACGCTGTCGCCTTCATCCTTGCCGATCAACGCGCGCGCCAGCGGCGACTTGATGTTGAGACGTCCCGCCTCGATGTCGGCCTCGTATTCGCCGACGATCTGATAGGTCTTTTCCTCGTCGGTGTCCTCGTCGACGAGCTTGACCGTGGCCCCGAACTTGATGGAGCCCTTCATCTTCGACGGGTCGATCACGTCGGCAAGGCCGATCACCCCCTCGAGTTCCTTGATCCGGCCCTCGATGAAGCTCTGCTTTTCCTTGGCGGAATGATACTCGGCGTTCTCCGAGAGGTCGCCATGCGCGCGCGCCTCCGAGATCGCCGCGATGATCGCCGGGCGCTCGACCGATTTCAGGTGCTTGAGCTCCGCGTCGATCTTGGTGAAACCGGCGCGCGTCAGCGGGATCTTTTCCATATTCTCTAGCCTTTCCCCCGTGCGGGGCCGTGCAACACCGGACGTTCTAACCCCGTGGGGCGGCCCGAAGTCAAGCCCGCCCCCGAGCGCCCGCGCCGCCGCGAGGCAATGCGCGATCGCGGCGGCGCGCGGGCAATCGTCGTCAGGGCCGCTTCGGGGAGCGTGGCGCGGGGTTGCAATTGTGCGTGCGCGGCGCATGCGATAGCCATTGGTCCGGAGCAGGAGAGCCAGCAGGGATCCGACATGACCGACACCGCGAGCCAGATTCAGGACAAGCCCGAGCGCGAGGCGATGGAATACGACGTGGTGATCGTCGGCGCGGGGCCGGCGGGCCTCTCGGCGGCGATCCGCCTAAAGCAGCTCGACCCCGAGATCTCGGTGGTGGTGCTGGAGAAGGGCTCCGAGGTCGGCGCCCACATCCTGTCGGGCGCCGTTCTCGACCCGTGCGGCCTCGACCGGCTGCTGCCCGACTGGCGCGAGATGGGCGCGCCGATCACTGTGCCCGTGCGCGAGGATCGCTTCTACATGCTGGGCGAAGGCGGATCGGTCCGCATCCCCAACATCGCGATGCCGCCGCTGATGAACAACCATGGCAACTACATCGTCTCGCTGGGCAATGTCTGTCGGTGGATGGCCGAAAAGGCCGAGGAGCTGGGCGTCGAGGTGTTTCCGGGCATGTCGTGCTCGGAAATCGTCTGGGGCGAGGATGGCTGCGTCGCGGGCGTGGTCGCGGGTGAGTTCGGCCGCAACCCCGACGGCACGCCGGGGCCGGGCTACGAGCCGGGCATGGAGCTTTTGGGCAAATACGTTTTCCTCGGCGAGGGTGTGCGCGGGTCGCTGTCCAAGCAGGTGATCGAACGCTTCGCCCTCTCGGAAGGCCGCGAGCCGCAGAAATACGGCCTCGGCATGAAGGAGATCTGGGAGATCGACCCGGCCAAGCATTCCGAAGGCCGCGTCGTGCACACCATGGGCTGGCCTCTCGAGAAGAACGCGGGCGGCGGGTCGTTCATCTACCACCTCGACAACAATCAGGTCTATGTCGGCTTCGTGGTACATCTGGGCTACGCCAACCCCTATCTGCGCCCCTATCAGGAGTTCCAGCGCTTCAAGCACCATCCCATGGTGGCCGAGCTGCTCAAGGGTGGCAAACGCGTGGCCTATGGCGCGCGCGCGATCACCGAGGGCGGCTGGCAGTCGCTTCCGAAGACCGCCTTCCCGGGCGGCGTGCTTCTGGGCTGCGCGGCGGGCATGGTCAACGTGCCGCGCATCAAGGGCAACCACAACGCCATGCTGTCGGGCATCCACGCCGCCGAGGCCGCCCATGAGGCGATGTCCGCAGGCCGCACGGGTGACGTCCTCGAAAGCTATGACGCGGCGGTACGCGAGGGCGCGATCGGTCGCGACCTCAAAAAGGTGCGCAACGTGAAGCCGATCTGGTCGCGCTGGGGGCTGACCGCCTCGATGGCGCTGGGCGGCTTCGACATGTGGACCAACACCTTGGGCTTCTCGCTTCTGGGCACGCTGGGCCATGGAAAATCCGACGCCGAGGCGACGGAACCGGCGAAGGATCACGCTGAGATCGTCTATCCCAAGCCCGACGGCGTGCTGAGCTTCGACCGGCTGACCAGCGTCAGCTTCTCGGGAACCAATCACGAGGAAAGCCAGCCCTGCCATCTCAAGCTCAAGGACCCGAGCATCCCCATCGACCGCAACCTGCCAGTCTATGCCGAGCCGGCGCAGCGCTACTGCCCGGCAGGGGTCTACGAGGTGGTCGAGAAAGATGACGGGCCGGAGTTCGTGATCAACTTCCAGAACTGCGTTCACTGCAAGACCTGCGACATCAAGGACCCCAGCCAGAACATCGTCTGGACGGTGCCGCAGGGCGGTGACGGGCCGAACTACCCGAATATGTGATCGCGGATATCCGCCTGCCGTCGGGAACCCAAGTTGCGCGATCACGTTGCGTTCACTAGCGTGCCCGCCAATGTGATGACCGGAACGGCAGGAGCAGAACGATGGTGACTCGAAACCTGCGGGTCTTGGCCGTTATGGCCGGACTCGTCGCGGTCCATTTGGGCCCCGTGTCGGCAACCGCACAGAGCCGACAGACCGATGCGGGACCTTATCTCGCCGCTCGCGCCGCCGCCGCCGCACAGGATTACGAGGCCGCCGTCGACTGGTTTCAGACCGCTCTCGGAGCAGATCCGCGCAATCCGGATCTGCTCGAAGGCGCGATCGCCGGGCTTCTCGCCACTGGGGAAATCAACGAGGCCCTGCCATTGGCCGAGCGTCTGCGCGAGATCGAGACGCGCAGCCAGATCGCCGACATGGTGCTGCAGATCGACGCGGCGCGGCGCGGCGATTGGGACATGATCTTCGCGCTTCTGGAGGAAGGTCGCGGCGTCGGGCCGCTGATCGACGGGCTGACCCGCGCTTGGGCCCGGCTCGGAGAGGGTCGCATGGACCTCGCGCTCTCGGCTTTCGACGAGGTGATCGAAACCCCCGGCCTGCGCGGCTTCGGCCTCTATCACAAGGCGCTGGCCTTGGCCGTGGCGGGCGATTTCGCCGCCGCCGACGACATCTTTGGGGCCGCACCGAGCAACGGCCTGCCGGTCACCCGCCCGGTCGTCACCGCCCACGCGCAAATTTTGCAACAGCTCGATCGGCACGAGGATGCGCTGGCGCTTCTCGATCAGGCCGGACGGGGTGATCCGATCCTCGAGGCGCTGCGTGCCCGGATCGCGACGACGCCGCAGCCGGAATGGAGCTTCGTCACCAATGCCGTCGAGGGCCTCGCGGATCTCTACATCACCGTCGCGGGCGCTCTGGGTGACGAGCTGCCCGGCTCCTTCGCGCTGCTTTACGCCCGCGCGGCGCTGGCGCTCGACCCCGACCGGGTCGAGGGGTTGCTGACGACGGCCAATCTTCTGGAACAGACCGGGCGGCTCGATCTGGCGCAGGCGGCCTATGCGCGCGTGCCCAAGGACGATCCCGCATATGTCTCCGCCGAGTTGGGCCGCGCCGAGGTGCTGCGCCGGTCCGGTGAGCCGGCTCGCGCGCTCGAGGTGCTCGAACAGCTGACGCGCACGGCCCCCGACCTGCCGGGCGTGCGGATCGCGATCGGTGATCTGCACCGGGCACAGGGTGAGGATGCCGCCGCCGAGACCGCCTATGGCGAGGCGATCCGTCTCACCGGGGAAAACGCCGCCTGGTGGCTCTACTACATGCGCGGCATTGCGCGGCACGCACAGAACGATTGGCCCGGAGCCGAGGCCGATTTCCGCGACGCCCTCGTGGTCGATCCCGACCGCGCCGAAGTGCTCAACTTCCTCGGCTATTCGCTGGTCGAGCGGAGCCAAGCGCTGGACGAGGCGCTCGACATGATCGAGCGGGCGGTGCGCGCCCAGCCTGCCAACGGCGCCATCGTCGACAGCCTCGGCTGGGCCCAGTTCAAGCTTGGCCGCTACGAGGAGGCGGTAGGACATCTCGAACGCGCCGCCGAGCTGGAGCCGGTGGACCCGATCGTCAACGACCATCTGGGCGACGGCTACTGGGCGGTGGGGCGGTTCATCGAGGCGCGGTTCCAGTGGCAGCGCGCCTTGTCCTTCGATCCCGCACCGGATGAGGCCGAGCGGATCCGTGCCAAGCTTGAAAAAGGACTCGACGCGGTGATCACCGACGAGGGTGGAACGCCGCTCCAGCAGGTCGCGCAGGGCGACTGATCATGGCGCTCGACAAGGGATTGGCCCCGGCCAAGATCAATTTCGCATTGCATGTCACCGGGCTTCGGGCGGGGGGCTATCACCTGCTCGACAGCCTCGTGGCGTTCGCCGGCGTCGGAGATCAGCTCACCGCCCTACCCGCCACAGATCTGACGCTCGAGGTGACGGGGCCGTTTTCCTCCGGCGTGCCGGTGGATGAGAGCAACAGCGTGCTGCGCGCGGCCCGGGCGCTGCAGGCGGCGCGTAGCGTCACGCAGGGCGCGCGAATCAAGCTCACCAAGACGCTGCCCCATGCCGCCGGAATCGGCAGCGGCTCCTCCGACGCGGCCGCGGCGCTGCGGCTGCTGTCGCAGGTCTGGGGGGTCGAGAATTTCGCCCCCGGCGACGCCGAGGTGCTGGAGTTGGGCGCGGATGTGCCGGTCTGCCTGAACGCGCCTCTGCCGACTCGGATGACCGGCATCGGCGAGACCTTGACGGCGGTGCCCGCCCTGCCCTCCTGCGGTCTGGTGCTGGTCAATCCCGGCGTCGAGGTGCCGACGGGCCGGGTCTTCGACAAGCTGGAGCGTTCGGACAATCCGGGCATGGCGGAACTGCCGGACCGCCTCGATTACGAGGGGTTCCTCGAATGGCTCCGAACCCAGCGCAACGATCTGCAGGCTCCGGCCGAGGCGATCGCGCCGGAGATCGCCCGCGCACTCAAGCGGCTGCGCGCCATGCCCGGCGTCGATCTCGCGCTGATGTCGGGCTCTGGCGCGACCTGCATCGGCCTGACCCGCGACATGGGCCGCGCGCGGCAGGTCGCCCGCGCGATCCAGCTGTCGGAAATGGGCTGGTGGGTCGCGCCTGCGCCGCTGCTCAGCTGATCCGTTCGACTCAGCTGATCCGTTCGACCACGTAGCTCGCCAGATCCTCGAGCATGTCGCCCAAGGGATGGCGCGGCAGTTCGCGCAGGCTCTGGCGCGCCCGCTCGGCCCAGTCGAGCGCGGTCTGGCGCGTGCTTTCCAACGCGCCGTGCCGCGAAAGGATCGCCTGCGCCTGCTCCAGATCGCCGTCCTCGACGCGGCCCTTGCCGATGGTGCGGGCCCAGAAGGCGCGCTCGTCGACATCGGCCTGCGCCAGCGCCCGGATCACCGGCAGCGTCAGCTTGCCCTCGCGCAGGTCGTCGCCAAGCGCCTTGCCGATCGCCGCCGTGCCGCCGTAATCGAGCAGGTCGTCGACGATCTGGAAGGCGATGCCGAGCGCGTCGCCATAGGCGCGCAGCGCCGCGACATGCGGCTCTGGTGCGCCGGCGATGATGCCGCCCACCTCGGTGGCCGCCGAGAACAGCGCCGCGGTCTTGCCGCGCACCACCCGCAGATAGGTTGCCTCGGTGGTCGCGAGGTTGCGCGCCGCCGTGAGCTGCAGCACCTCGCCCTCGGCGATGGTGGCCGAGGCGTTGGCGAGGATGCCCAGCACCCGCAACGAGCCGGTCTCGACCATCACTTGGAACGAACGCGCGAAGAGATAGTCGCCGACCAGCACCGATGAGGTATTGTCCCACAGCAGGTTCGCCGTCGGGCGGCCGCGCCGCTGCTTGCTGTCGTCGACCACGTCGTCATGCAGCAATGTCGCGGTGTGGATGAACTCCACCGTCGCGGCGAGATGCACATGGTAGGGTCCGTCATAGCCGCATAGCCGTGCCGCGGCGAGGGTCAGCATCGGGCGCAGCCGCTTGCCGCCCGCCTCGACCAGATGCGCCGTCACCTCCGGGATGCGCGGCGCGTGCTCCGAGGCCATGCGCTCGCGGATCATCGCGTTCACGGCCTGCATGTCGCCCGAAAGGGCCTGCGCGAGGCGATCGTGCGGCTTGGCGGTGGAAGTGGCAAGATCCATGGGCGGCGGTCTTCTCGACAAGGGCGCCGAAACGCCCTAGCTGGTTGCGGATGAAAGAGCTTTTGCGCAGCAATGACCCGACGGTCTTCGCCTTTGCCACCGCCCTTCTGAACGGCGAGGGTATAGACTGCTTCGAGTGGGACGTAAACACGAGCATCCTCGAAGGATCGATCGGCATCCTGCCTCGCCGCCTGATGGTGCGCGACGCGGATCATGCCGCCGCCGAACGTACGATGCGCGACAATGACATTGATCTGGGCCGATGACGACCTGACCCGCGACGCCTTTCTCGGCGGGCGGGTGACGCTGTTGCAGCCTCGGCGCGGCTATCGGGCGGGCACCGACCCCGTCCTGCTCGCCGCCTCGGTCGAGGCCGAGCCGGGCCAGAGCGTGCTCGAACTTGGATGCGGCGCGGGGGCGGCGATGCTCTGTCTTGCCGCGCGGGTGCCGGGCCTCGATTTGTGGGGGGTGGAGATCCAACCTGGCTATGCCGATCTGGCACGTCGCAATGCCGGGCTGAACGACGCCCGCGTCACGGTCCACACCGCCGACCTTCGCGCCCTGCCGCCCGAGATCAAGGCGCGCCGTTTCGATCACCTCATCGCCAATCCGCCCTATTTCGATCGGGCCCGGTCACGCCCCGCCCCCGATCCCGCCAAGGAGACCGCATTCGGCGCGCCCGTGTCGCTGGCGGTTTGGATCGACGCCATGGCGCGACGGGTCGCGCCGTTGGGACGGCTGACCCTGATCCAGAAGGCCGACCGCCTGCCCGAGATCGTCGCGGCGCTGCATGGGCGCATGGGCGGCCTCGCGGTGCAGCCGCTGGTGTCGCGCAAGGGACGCGACGCCGAGAGGGTGATCGTCACCGCGCGCCAGAGCGGGCGGGCCGCCTTTCGACTCGCCGCGCCATTGGTGCTTCATGAGGGCGAGCGGCACCTGTCGGATGCAGGCGATTTCACCCCGGAGGCAGAGGTCATTTTCCGTCATGGAGGAAAATTGCGCATCTAGCACAACTAGCGGCGCAAGATTTCGCCGATCCTGCACAAAAAGGACGAATGCGTCGCATCTCTCAGGTGACAGAATTGTAAAACCGTGCTCGACTGAACTCGTCGCAACCAGACACAGGAGACAGCCTATGAGCCTGACATCGCATCTGGAAGAACTGCGCAGGAAACACCAGTCGCTCTCGCAGGAGGTGGAGATGGCGCAAAGGGCGCCCGCCACCAGCGACTTCGAAATCGCTCAGATGAAGAAGCGTAAGCTCATGCTGAAGGAAGAGATCGCGCGACTCAGCCCACATTAGAAGGAACGGATGCCGGGACATGATCCCGGCTCTCCCCACCGAAGTGGCACGGTCAAGAACAGTGCCCCCTTCGTCCAAGGCGTCTGCCGCATCCGCGTCAGGCGCCTTTTTCATGAATTCGGTACAGAGTTCCTGCTGGCCCCGGCGCGTGGGCTCTGCTCCGTGTCGTGCAACAGATCACGGCCCGAATCGGGCACAGTGGGAGCCGGACCATGCCGGATATCGAACTCTACGGTCACCCGGAGTCGGGACATGCCTGCAAGGTGGCGCTAGCGCTTGGGCTGGCAGGCCTCGCTCACCGGGTCCACCGCGTCGACATCTGGGCCGCCCCCGCGACGCGCCCGGCCGCGTTCCTCGCGGCCAACCCCGCCGCAGAGGTGCCGGTCCTTATCCTCGACGGGGCGGCGCATGTTCAGTCGGGGGCGATCCTGCTCGAGATCGCCGGCCGATTCGCCTGCCTCGGCGGCGAGAGCGCCGAAGGGATGCGGCGGGCGCGCGAACTGGTGATCTGGGAGGCGAACCGCATCGGCATGTGCCTGCCACAGCTCAAGGAAGCGCAAAGGCCCGGCGGTGAGGTTTTCGCCCCCGACGTGTTGGACTGGTTGCGCATGCGTTTTGCCGCGGATGCCCGGCGGTTCGACCTGCTGCTCGGTGACACTACCTTCCTTCACGGCGACAGACCGGGCGTGGGCGACTGCGCGGTCTGGGGCTATGCACAATGGCTCGATGCAGCCGGGGTCATGCCGACGCCTTCGATGGCGGGTTGGCTCGGCCGGATGCGGGGTCTGGACGCCATGCGGAGCCCGGAGGCGTTCTTTCCGGCCCCCTGAGGCCCTTGGCGGGTCCGGGCAGACGGCTTGCCGTCTGCCCGATGGGCTCAGGCGAGGTACTGGCCGCCATTGGCGGAAAGCGTCGATCCGGTGACGAAACCCGCCTGTTCGGAAGCAAGGAACACCACGCAGCGCGCGATCTCCTCGGGCTCGCCCAAGCGGCCCACGGGGATCTGTGGAAGGATCACCTCGTTCATGACTTTTTCAGGAATGGTGCTCATCATCTCGGTGTTGATGTAGCCCGGGCAGATCGCGTTCACCGTGATGCCGGCGCGCGCGCCCTCCTGCGACAGGGCCTTGGTGAAACCGATGTCGCCGGCCTTGGCGGCGGCATAGTTGGCCTGCGCGAATTGGCCCTTCTGCCCGTTGATCGAGGAGATGTTGATGATACGGCCGAACTTGCGCTCGCGCAGGCCGGGCCAGACGCAATGCGTCATGTTGAACAACCCGGTGAGGTTGGTGTCGATCACCTCGCGCCACTGCTGCGGCGTCATCTTGTGGAACGGTGCGTCGCGGGTGATGCCCGCGTTGTTCACGAGGATCTCGACCGGGCCATGCTCGGCTTCGACCTGAGAGATGCCCGCCTTGCAGGCCTCGTAATCGCCCACGTCCCACTTGTAGGTGGCGATGCCGGTCTCATCGGTAAAGGCCGCTGCCTTTTCGTCGTTGCCCGCATAGGTTGCGACGACGTTGTAGCCCTCCGCCTTTAGGGCCTTGGAAATGGCGGCGCCGATACCGCGGCTGCCCCCCGTCACGAGTGCCGTTCTTGCCATCTCTGCTCTCTCCCTCACATGCAGTTCAGCCTGTCTCGACAGTCTCGCATCACGCAGGGTCAAACAAGCCCAACCTCGTTGCAAAAGGCCTCGGCGTCGCGTGCGCCCTGCTCCCAAGTACGGCGCAGCTTGCCCGGATCGGTGAAATCGATCTTGTCGGCGGGAGTTTCTTCGGAGGGCATCACGTAGCGCCGCCCCGGCACATTCGGCAACTTGCGGTAGCGCCGGGTGAGCAGCACCAGGGTTTCGCCCTCGTTGGGCTCGGGCATCGGGGCCTGATCGGCCATGCCGCCGTCAACGACCGGGCGCCCGTCCCAATCGGGCGGCTCGAACACCGGGGGGATCACCGCCGCGGCACAGACCAGATCGACGAGCCGCCCCTCGCGCGCAGCGGCGTTCGCATCCACCAGGCTGACCTCAAGACCCAGCTTGTTTGCCCAAGAGAAATGCGGCGAATTGATCAGGTGCAGTTCGGCCTCATAGGCCAGCGCCGCGGCGACGCCGCTGATCTTGGGCAGGCCCCCGGCGGGCGGGTGCGCGATCAGGATCTGGGTTCGCGGCCCATGCGCGACGGCCCGGGCCGCCGCCTCGTCGAGCACCTTCGAGACGACCTTGCAATAGATCCGTTGGTGCGGGCTGATATCGCCCGCCTTGCGGTCGAAGAGGTTGCTGTCCTGCTCCTCGAAGGCCGCGCACATCGCATCGAGCAGTTTGCGTTCGCGGTCCGCGACATGGGCCGCGGCCGACAAGGCCCCCCCCGAGACGCCGCAGATGCGTTCGGGCGCGATCTCGGCGCGCTGGCCGAGCCTCTCCATGAAGCCGCCTTGCCAGAAGCAGCGCAGACCGCCCCCTGAAAACACGAGTTGTCGGGGGGCGGTCCAGGTCACGTCAGTCGCGCTCGATGCACAGGGCGACGCCCATGCCGCCGCCGATGCATAGCGTGGCAAGGCCCTTCTTTGCGTCCCGGCGCTGCATCTCGTGCAGCAGCGTCACGAGAACGCGGCAGCCCGAGGCGCCGATCGGGTGACCGATGGCGATGGCGCCGCCGTTCACGTTCACCTTGGCCGGGTCCCAGCCCATTTCCTTGTTCACCGCAAGCGCCTGCGCGGCGAAAGCCTCGTTCGCCTCGATCAGGTCCAGATCGTCGACCGACCAGCCAGCCTTTTCAAGCGCCTTCTTCGACGCATAGATCGGGCCTTCGCCCATGAAGGCCGGATCGAGACCGGCGGTGGCATAGGCAGCGATGCGGCCCAGCGGCGTGATGCCCCGGCGGTTCGCCTCATCGACCGACATCAGCAGCGTCGCGGCGGCACCGTCGTTGAGGCCCGAGGCGTTGGCCGCCGTGACCGTACCGTCCTTGGAGAAGGCCGGACGCAGCTTGGCCATGGCGTCGATGGTGGCGCCGTGGCGGATGTATTCATCGGCGTCGGTGACGATATCGCCCTTGCGGGTCTTGACGGTGAAGGGGACGATCTCGTCCTTAAAGCGACCTGCCTTCTGGGCCTCCTCGGCCTTGTTCTGCGATGCGACGGCGAACTCGTCCTGCATCTCACGGGTGATCTGGTGACGGCCCGCCACGTTCTCGGCGGTGGTGCCCATGTGGTAGTCGTTGAACGCGTCCCACAGGCCGTCCTTGATCATCGTGTCGGTGAGCTTGATGTCGCCCATCTTCTGGCCCTGCCGCAGCGTCTGGGCGTGCGGGGCTAGAGACATGCTCTCCTGACCGCCGGCGCAGATGATCGAGGCATCGCCGAGCTGGATATGCTGGGCGCCGAGCGCCACGGCACGCAGGCCCGAGCCGCAGACCTGGTTGAGGCCCCAGGCGGCGGCCTCCTGCGGCAGGCCCGCGATAATGTGCGCTTGGCGGGCGGGGTTCTGGCCCTGTGCGGCGGTCAGCACCTGACCCAGAATGGTTTCGCTCACCTCGGCCTTGTCGACACCGGCGCGGCTGACGACCTCTTCGAGCACGGTTGCGCCAAGCTGATGCGCGGGGGTGTTGGCGAAGGCGCCGCCGAAGCTGCCCACCGCGGTGCGGGCGGCCGAGGCGATAACGACATTGGTCATGAAACTCTCCCTGACAAAGGGGGCGGCACGCGCCGGAACCCCGGATCGGGGGTGAGCCTACCAGCCTTTGCCGTCAGGGCAACGGCATTCGGGCGGCTGGTCCGGGCGCACGGGCGGGGCGGCCCCAGAGATAGCCCTGCAGGCAATTCACACCGAGCCCGGCGAGCGTCTTCGCCTCGGCCTCGGTCTCGATCCCGCAGGCGACATGCGCCATGCCGAACTGCCGTGCCACGGCGACGAGCGCGCCGCAGAGCACCTGGTTGTCGGGATCTTCATCGATGCCGCGTACGAAATGCGCATCGATCTTGACGAGGTCGAATAGAAAGTCGCGCAGGTACCGGAACGCGGTCTGTCCTGCACCGAATTCATCGAGCGCGAATCCCACCCCGCGCGGCCGCATCTCGGCCATGAAGCGGCAGACCACCTCGGGCAGCGTCATCGCCGAGGTTTCGGAGATTTCGAGGATCAGTCGCTCCCCGATGCCGGGTCCGCGCGCCAGCCCGTCCTCGAGCGCGCGCCGCCAACGCCCGTCGCCGATCGATCGGGCCGACATGTTGATCGAAAGCCTGAGCGCGGGGTTGCGGCGCAGCGCCTCGAGCCCTTCGCGCAATGAGGCGCGATCGAGATCGCGGCCCAGCGCCGTGTCCTCCACGCCGGGCAGGAAGTGTCGCGCCGGGAGCCGCCGCCCGGCATGATCGCGCAGTCGGATCAGCCCCTCGTGAAAGGCGATGTCACCGGTTCTGGTCACGATGACAGGCTGATAGGCCAGTTCGGTGCGCCGCTCGGCCAAGGCTTCGCGCACGAGGCGGGGGGCATCGGCGAGGTCGAGGGCCTGGGCATGGGCAAAGGGATCGGTCGGTTGATCAGGCTCGGGCGGCATGAAAACCCCTGTCTGAGGGTGATCGCGCAACCATGCGCCACCCGCCCTAAGACGAGGTGAATGCCCCTACCAACGCAATAGCGCGTCCTCGTCCTCGGGTGTCGCCTCGACCCAATGCGCGCCTGACCGCGTCACCTCCTTCTTCCAGAAGGGGGCGCGCGACTTGAGGTAGTCCATCAGGTATTCGGCCGCCTCGAAGGCGGCGCGGCGATGCGCGGCCGCGGTGGCCACCATCATGATCGGCTGACCCAATGGCAGCGCGCCGTGACGGTGGATCACCAGGAGATCGGCAAGACCCCAGCGCGCCTTGGCCGTCTCGGCAATCGCGGTGATCGCGGATTCGGTCATGCCGGGATAATGCTCGATCTCCATCCGGATCAGCCCGCCCTCGGGGTCGCGCACGATGCCGGTAAAGCTCACCACCGCACCGACCTCGTGACGGCCATGGCTGAAGGCGTCGAGTTCGGCGCCCGCGTCGAACGGCCCTTCCTGCACGCGAATCTGCATCTCAGCCCCCGGTCATCGGCGGAAAGAACGCGACCTCGCGCACGCCCGCGAGGGGCGCGTCGAACTCCGACAGTTCCTGATCGAGCGCCACGCGCAAAGCCGCGACATCCGAGAACGCCGCAGCATAACGCTCCTCGCGGGCGCACAGCTCCTCGACCAGATCGGCAACGGTGGCGGCTTCGGTCTCGATCCGCTCGCGGGGCAGGCCGATGCGCTCGCGCACCCAGGCAAAATAGACGATGTCGATCATGGCGCACGGCTCCGGCCCGGCGCAGGTGCAGGCGCCTCGCGCAGGAACGGCAGCGCCTTGGCGAAATAATCCCACCCGGTCATCAGGGTCAGCACCGCCGCGATCCACAAAAGCACGATCCCCGCCCACCAGCTTATGATCATTCCCCAGTATTTCCAGACAAGTCCGACCTCGTCCGGCGTGCCACCCGACAGAACCGAATCGATCATGGTCTCATCCATGCCGAAGCTCTCCATGACGAAGTAATGCTCGAAGGCCCCGGTGGAAAACAACACGGCGATGGCGACCATCTGCGCCGTGGTCTTCCACTTGGCGAGCTTGGTCACCTTCAACAGCCCCGCCTTGGCTCCGAGGAACTCGCGCAGACCCGAAACGAAGACCTCGCGGAACAGGATCAGCGTGGCGGGCAACAGGATCCACGGATTCATGCCCGAGAAACCGGTAATGACCAGAAGCGCGATGATCACCATCGCCTTGTCGGCGATCGGATCGAGCATCGCGCCGAACTTCGATTCCTGTTTCCAGGCGCGGGCGAGGTAGCCGTCGAGAAAATCGGTCACGGCGGCGGTGACGAAAAGCACCAGCGCGAACCAGTCGGCCCATGGTCGGGCAAAGAACAAAAACATCACTGCGACGCCGGGAGCGGCGAGGAGGCGAAGAACGGTGAGGATGTTGGGCAAGGTCCATGTCATGCACCAGAGATAGCGCGGCGCCCCCGGTCTTGCCAGAGCCAGCGTCCACCCTGCGCCCTGCCCACCCCGCATCGACCGGCGGTCCGCCTCGGGCGGGAGTGTTTTCAGAGCAAAGTGGCCCGCCCGGCCTCAGCCGTGTTCGTGGAAGTGACCGTAGATCTTTTCGGCGAGGCTTTCGGAAATCCCCTGCACGGCCTTGAGATCGGCAAGGTTGGCGCGGCTCACCGCCTTGGCCGAGCCGAAATGTGCCAGAAGGGCGCGTTTGCGCGTGGCACCCACGCCCGCGATCTCGTCGAGCGGCGTCGCGCCCACGGCTTTGGACCGCTTGGCGCGGTGGGTGCCGATGGCAAAACGGTGCGCCTCGTCCCGCAGGCGCTGCACGAAGTAGAGCACCGGGTCGTTTCTGGGCAGTGCAAAGGGCCGCAGGCCGGTGCGGTGGAACTCCTCCTTGCCGTGATCGCGGTCGACGCCCTTGGCGACGCCGATCATCGCCACGTCGTCGACGCCCAGTTCGTCGAGAATCTCCTGCACCGCGCTCACCTGCCCCGCACCGCCATCGATGAGCAGAAGATCGGGCCAGGACGGGCTCTCGCGGTTCGGATCCTCCTTGAGGAGCCGCGAGAAGCGGCGCGTCAGCACCTCCTTCATCATGCCAAAATCGTCGCCCGGCGTGATCTCGGTGCCCTTGATGTTGAACTTGCGGTACTGGCTCTTCTCGAAGCCCTCGGGCCCCGCGACGATCATCCCGCCCACCGCGTCGGTGCCCATGATGTGGGAGTTGTCGTAGACTTCGATCCGGCGCGGGGCCTCGTCGAGGCCGAAGGCTTCGGCCAGACCGCGCAGCAGCCGTCCTTGGGTTGCCGTCTCGCTCATCTTGCGGGCCAGGCTCTCGCGTGCGTTGCGCTGCGCGCCCTCGACCAGCTCGGCCTTTTCGCCGCGCTGGGGCACGATCACCTCGACCTTGCGACCGAGTTTGTCCGACAGCGCCGTGGCCATCAGCTCGGGATCGTCGAGCCCGTGGCTCAGGATCAACTGACGCGGCGGTTCTCGGTCGGAGTAGAACTGGCCCACGAAGGCCTGCATGACCTCGGAGGGGTCCTCCTCGCCCGAAACGCGCGGATAATAGTCGCGGTTGCCCCAGTTCTGGTTACCGCGGATGAAGAAGACCTGCACGCAGGCCTGCCCACCCTCGACATGGAGCGCGATCACGTCGGCCTCGGAGACGCTCCGCGGATTGATGCCCTGCGCGGTCTGCACCTGCGTCAGCGCCCGGATCCGGTCGCGCAAGGCGGCGGCGCGTTCGAACTCCATCGCCTCGCTGGCCTCGGCCATCTGGCGGCCCAGCACCTCCTGCACCTGCGTCGACTTGCCCGACAGAAAACGCACCGCGTCCTCGACCGAGCGCGCATAATCCTCGCGGCTGATCTCGCCGGTGCAGGGCGCCGAACAGCGCTTGATCTGGTGCAGCAGACAGGGGCGCGTGCGGCCCTCGAACACCGAATCCGTGCAGTTGCGCAGCAGGAACGCGCGCTGCAGCTGGTTCAGCGTGCGGTTCACGGCGCCCGCGCTGGCGAAGGGACCGAAGAACTGCCCCTCGCCCTTGCGGGCGCCGCGATGCTTGCCGATCTGCGGGAAATCATGCGCCGAGATGTGGATGTTCGGGAAGGACTTGTCGTCGCGCAAAAGCACGTTGTAGCGCGGCTTGAGTTGCTTGATGAGGTTCTGCTCCAGAAGCAGCGCCTCGGTCTCGGTCCGCGTGGTGAGGAACATCATCGACGCGGTTTCGCGGATCATCCGCGCGATCCGGCCCGAATGGCCCGTGGGCCGGGCATAGCTCGACACACGAGCGCGCAGGTTGCGCGCCTTGCCGACATAGAGCACCCGGCTTTCGGCATCGAGCATCCGGTAGACCCCCGGCGAACCGTCGATCAGCCGCAGCTGCGAACGGATCAGCTCGTGGCCGGTGAGAGGGGCATCGGGCGTGGCGGTCTGGGTGTCGGTCATGCGGTCCATATCGGGATCAGGCGCTGGCCCTGCAATCTAGTTATCCCCGCGCCTCATGCAAAGCTGTCCACTGTTTCTGGGGATAAGGATGTGGGCAGGGCCGGGACGGCAGGGATTTCTTGTGGATAGTCAGCGGGTTGATAAGTTTGCCCGCCTTTTAGGCACATCCCATCCCCCTGTTTTCCCTACGCAAACCGCCTCGGATCGCAAAGATTTCATCCCGGCGCTCCTCCGGGACAGATTGCGCACAGCCCCGGTGGACAATCGAGTGGATGAGCCGGTGCCCGAGGCTGCGCGCGGAATCAGTTGTGGCCTTGGATATCCGGGGTCTGCCAGCCTAGATGCTGGCCGCCATCGACGCATAGAAGCTGCCCCGTGACGCCGGGCGCGTCGAGGAAATAGCCCAGCGCCGCGCAGATATCCTCGGGGTTGGAGCCGCGCTCCAGCACCGTGTTGGCGCGCTGGGCCGCGTAATGCGCGTCGGACTGGTTCGCGCCCTGCAGCGTCGGGCCGGGGCCGATGGCGTTGACCCGAAGCCGTGGCGCCAGCGCCTGCGCCGCCGTGCGGGTAAAGGCCCACAGCCCCATCTTGGCGATGGTGTAGGACATGAAATCGGGCGTGAGCTTGCGCACCCTCTGGTCGATGATGTTGACCACGAGCCCCTGCGCCACGGGCTCGCCACGCGCGTCATGGGCGGGCGCTGTGATGCCTTCGGCCACCTTTTGCGTCAGCACCACGGGGGCGCGCAGGTTGCTTTCCATGGCGCGGTCCCAGCTCTCGCGGGTGCCGCTCTCGATGCTGTCATACTCGAAGATCGAGGCCGAGTTGACGAGGCAGGTGATCGGCCCGCCCAGAGCCTCGACCGCGCGCGGAATGAGCCCCTGCACCGCGGCCTCATCGAGCAGGTCCGCACCAAGGGCATGGGCCTCGCGGCCCATGGCGCGGATCTCGGCCACAACCTCTTCGGCCGGGTCCTGCGAGGTGTTGTAATGGACGATCACGTCAAAGCCGCGACGGCCCAGATCGAGCGCCATGGCGCGGCCCAGCCGCGCGCCGGCACCGGTGACGAGCGCACGCGCCCTCATACCAGCACCATCGCGCCGTAGCCGACATAGAGCGCGGTCAGCACCACGCCCCAGCCGCGCGTCACGTCGCGCCCCATATAGACGAAGGGCACCAGCAGCAGCGAGGCCGCCAGCATCACCCAAAGATCGAAGCCCATGACGTCGGAGGCCACCGGGATCGGCCCGACGAGGCTCGCCACGCCGATGATGCCCAGCAGGTTGAACATGTTGGAGCCGATCACGTTGCCCATCGCCACGTCGGCCTCGCGCCGGATGGCGGCCATGACGGTGGTGGCCAGCTCGGGCAGCGAGGTGCCGATGGCGACGAGGGTCAGGCCGATCGCGGTGTCGGAAATGCCGAAGGTCTCGGCGATCGATACCGCGCCGGTTACCAGAAGATCGGCCCCCACGGGCAGGCCGATGACACCGGCCAGAAGATAGGCCGCGACCTTCCAGCCGCGCATCTTCGGGTCCGCGCCCTCGACCTCTTCTTCCGTCGTGCCGCCGTTGCGGTGCTTGTGCGCCACCCGCGCGGCATAAAGCAGCATCGCCGTCAGCGCCGCCAGCAGCACCAGCCCCGCGCCCCAGCTCAGCACCCCGGTGAAGGCCAGCGCCATGAACAGCGCCGTGGCCGCCATCATCTGCAAAAAGCTAGACCGCGTGTCGGAGCCGCCGCTGGCGTGCAGCGTGGTGATCAGCGCCGGGATGCCGAGGACCAGAAGCACGTTGGCGACGTTGGAGCCCACGACATTGCCCAGCGCGAGGCCCGGCGTGCCCTTGAGGATCGCGTCGATGGAGACCAGAAGCTCAGGCGCGGAGGTGCCGAAAGCCACGACCGTGAGCGACACGATCAGCGCCGGTATCCCCAGGCGCAGAGCGAGGTTCACCGCCCCCTTCACCAGCGCATCCCCCGCGAAGACGAGGAGCACGAGCCCCGCCGCCACCATCAGCCAGTCCATCAGATCTTGTCCTTTCCGCAGGGGCAAGGCCCCTTGCCTATCCTCGGTCGCCCGCAGGCGACGCAGCGGCCCCGGCCGAGCAGCCCCTTGGGTCCGCCCGGCTTGGGAAGCCGCAATTTTCCGAACATGGCAAGCACGATCATGCCTACCAGAAACAGGGTGACGATCTTGATCAGCATCTCAAAGACCGAAGCGGGCGAAGCTTGCGCGCTCTTCGATGGCGCCCATCGTCTCGCCCGCCAGAGCCGCGCCGATGCGGCTCAGGAGCGGCCGGCGCTTGGCATAGCGTCGCAGGCGCATCTTGTCGCCGAAACGCGCCTCGAGCACCGGCACCAGATGCCCGATCCCGTCGGCGAGGCCCTTTTCGACCGCGCGCGTGCCGATCCAGATCTCTCCGGTGAAAAGATCCGGGTCGTCGGTGAGCTTCGCGCCGCGCCGGCTCTTCACATGATCGATGAAGTAGTCATGCATCTCGCCGAGCCAGCGTTCGAGCCGCGCCACGTCTTCCGGGTTCTGGGGACGGAACGGGTCGAGGAAACTCTTGGATTTCCCGGCGGTGTGCACGCGGCGCTCGACGCCATGGCGCTCAAGGAATTCATGCGCGCCGAAGCCCGCCGAGATCACGCCGATCGAGCCCATGATCGAGCCACGATCGACGAAGATCTCGTCGGCGGCGCTGGCCAGCCAGTAGCCGCCCGACGCCGCCACGTCCTCGACGAAGGCGATGACGGGCACGCTCTTTTCCTCCGACAGCCGCCGGATGCGCGCGGCGATCAGCGCCGATTGCACCGGCGAGCCGCCGGGCGAGTTGATCTCGATGGCGACGGCGGCGGGCTTGCCGCGCTTGAATGCTCTTTCGATCATCGCGGCGGTGCCCGCATCATCGAGACCGCGGCCGCCCGCGCCGATGGCGCCCTGCAGGCGGATGACCGAAACGACGGGGCCCTTGGGGCGGAACGGCAGCCAATTCATCATGGCTGACATCTAGGCCCCGCACGATCCCATCACAAGGTCAGGAGCGGATGCGCCAGCCGGTGCGGAAGATGAGCCAGATGATCCCGAGGCAGATCGCCGTGAACAGGCTGATCGCGGCGAGGCTCACGCCGATCGACACGTCGGCCTGCCCGAAGAAGGACCAGCGGAAGCCCGAGATCAGATACACCACAGGGTTGAACCGGGTGACGATCTGCCATGCCGGAGGCAGCATCGAAATCGAGTAGAAGCTGCCGCCCAAGAACACCAGCGGCGTGATGACCAGCAGCGGGATCAGCTGCAACTGCTCGAAGTTCTTGGCCCAGATGCCGATGATGAAGCCCAGAAGCGAGAAGCTGATGCAGGTCAGCAGCAGGAAGGACAGCATTGCCAGAGGGTGCAGTATCGTGAAATCCACGAAGAGGAACGAGGTGCCCAGAATCACGAGGCCGATGAACAGCGCCTTGGTCGCCGCCGCCCCGACGAAGCCGAGCGTCACCTCCAGAAAGCTGATCGGTGCGGAGAGGTATTCGTACATCGTGCCGATGAACTTCGGGAAATAGATCGCGAAGCTGGCATTCGAGGTGGCCTGCGTCATCACCGAGAGCATGATCAGTCCCGGGATGATGAAGGCGGCGTAATCCACCCCCTCGACCTGATCCATGCGGCTGCCGATGGCCGAGCCGAAGACCACGAAGTAGAGCGAGGTCGAGATGACGGGCGAGATGAAGCTCTGCAGCAGGGTGCGGAAGAAGCGGGCCATCTCGGCCTTGTAGATCGCGGATATGGCGCCGAGATTCATGCCGCGTCCTCCTTCACGAGATCGACGAAGATCTCCTCGAGACTGGAATTGCTGGTGGAGAGGTCCGCCAGTTGCAGCCCAGCCGCGTGGATATCGGCCAGAAGCGCGGTGATGCCGGTGCGCTCGGCGCGGGTGTCGTAGGTGTAGATCAAGGCCGATCCGTCCTCGGCCCGCACAAGGCCCTCGCGCCTGAGCGATTCGGGCAACTCCGAGACGGGTTCGGTCAGCTCGATCCGAAGTTCCTTGCGCCCGAGACGGGCCATCAGGTCCTCGGTGCGCTCGACCAGCATGATCCGGCCCTTGGAGATGACGCCGATCCGGTCGGCGATGGCTTCGGCCTCCTCGATGTAATGCGTGGTGAGGATGATGGTTACCCCCTCCTCGCGCAGCCGCGCGACCACGCGCCACATGTCGCGGCGCAGTTCCACGTCGACGCCCGCCGTCGGCTCGTCGAGGAACAGCACGCGGGGGCCATGGCTCAGCGCCTTGGCGATCAGCACCCGGCGCTTCATGCCGCCCGACAGCTCCATCACCTTGGCGTCGCGCTTTTCCCACAGCGACAGGTCGCGCAGCAGCCGCTCCAGATAGGCATCGTCGCGGGGACGGTCGAACAGCCCGCGAGTAAAGCGCACGTTGTTCCAAACGGTCGAAAATGGTTCGAGCGAGATTTCCTGCGGCACGAGGCCGATCATGTCGCGGGCGCGGCGCCAGTCGCGCACCACGTCGTGGCCGCCCACCTCGACCGTGCCGCCAGATGGCATGGTGATGCCGCAGACGGTGGAGATCAGCGTGGTCTTGCCGGCACCGTTGGGGCCGAGCAGCGCGATGATCTCGCCTTCCTCGATATCGAGCGACACGTGGTCGAGGGCGGTGAATCCGCCCGAATAGGTCTTGGTCAGGTCACGGACCGACACGATGGGGGGCATCTTGGGCGCCTTTGCTGGGGATCGCGGCGAAGATAGCCGTGGCCCGCCCTCCGCGAAACCCCGCCCACCCCGCGATCTTGGCGCGTCACTGCACAGGTCAGCTGCACCGGGCGGTTGCACAGGCCGGTTGCACGGGGGCGATCCCGCGAACCGATCAGCTCCGCATCCGCCACGCCCGAAGCGCATGGCCCGGCAGGATCGCGGCGCAGCGCGCGTAGCGCCCGGCGAGACGCCTAGGGTCCGAACCCGCACGCCACAGCCATTCGAGCGCCAGCCTGCGCACGAGGCGCGGCGCACGCTGCTGCGTACCCGCTAGGAAATCGAGCCCCGCGCCGATCGACACGAAGCCCAGCTCGGGCTGCAGAGCCCGGCCCCGCGCGGCGAGCCGCTCCTGCTTGGGCGCGCCCAGCGCGAGGAAGACGAGGCCCGTGCCGCTCTCGGCCACGGCGTCGAGGGCAGCGCGCGCCTCGGCGCCATCGGGGTCGAAGCCCATCGGCGGCGCGATCCGCGCCACGACCCGAAGCCCCGGCACGAGCCGTTCCAGGGCATGGGCCGCGCGCGCGAGGCTGTTCTCGGTGCCGCCGATGAAGGCCAGCGCCACGCCCTGCGCCGCCGCCTCGCGCGCCAGCGGCACGACGAGGTCGGAGCCGGGCAGAAGCGCCACCTCGCGGCCCGCCAGCCGCGACAGCCAGACCACCGGGTTGCCGTCGGCGGTCACCAGATCCTGCGCCTCATAGGCGGCGCGGAACCCTGCGTCGTGACGCAGCTTCACGAGGTGATCGAGATTGAGCGTCGCCAGCGCGAAGCCCTTCCTTTGTCGCAGCCGCGCCGCCACTTCGGCGATGAGCGCCGCGCGATCGGTCATGTTGACCCGCACCCGGCCCGCTCCGTGATCGAACTCCATTCTCCGTTCCCCGTGTCGCACCGGCCCCTTGGCGAGAGCCGCGGGCTGGAATAGCCATGCCCCAAGAACCTCGTGGCCGCCGCATTGCCGCCACGTCCCTTTTGTACCACTCGGCGCCGGACCGGAAGCGGTCGGGTGTCTCATTGACCGGACGGAGCCGCGCCACGATGAAAGATGTCACGGTGATCGGATGCGGCTATGTCGCCGATCTCTATATGCGCAGCCTCAAGGCCCACCCCGACATCCGGGTGGTGGGCGCCCATGACCGTGACCCCGCGCGGCAGGCCGCATTCTGCGCGCATTGGGGCGTGACGCCGCTGCCTGACGCGGCGGCCGCCTGCGCGGCCCTGCCGCATGACGGGCTGGTTCTCAACCTCACCAACCCCCGCAGCCATGCCCCGATCACCCGCGGCTGCCTGCGGGCAAGCCGCCATGTCTGGTCGGAAAAGCCGATGGTCACCGACATGGAGACCGCGCGCGAGCTGCACGACCTCGCCCGCGCGCGGGGCCTGCAACTCGCCACCGCCCCCTCCTCGGTACTGTCGCAATCGGCGCAAGGGCTGGGGCGGGCGCTGCGCATGAGCCTGGGAGGCGCGCCGCGGCTGATCTACGCCGAGCTCGACGACGGCTTCATCCCGCAGGCCCCCTATCAGGACTGGATCAGCGAAAGCGGCGCGCCATGGCCCGCCGAGGACGAATTCGCGACCGGCTGCACGCTCGAACATGCGGGCTACTGGCTGTCATGGCTGATCGCGCATTTCGGCCCCGTGGCGCGGGTGGTGTCGGCAGCGGCCGAAGTGATCCCAGACAAGCCGGGGGTACGCCATGCGGCGCCGGATTTCTCGGTGGCGGCGCTGTTCTTCGAAACCGGCCCCGTGGCGCGGCTCACCTGCTCGATCGCGGCCCCGCACGACCACCGGCTGCGGGTGATCGCGGATGAAGGCGTGATCGAGGTCGCCCGCGCTTGGGACAACCACGCCCCCGTGCGCTACCGCCGCCGGATGCGCCTGCGTCGCCGCCTGCTCGAAAGCCCGCTGGCCCGCGACGTTTCGCTCAAGGGCGCGCCTCAACCCAAGCCCGGTCGGCGCGGCGCCGCGCGGATGGATTTCGCGCTGGGCCCGGCCGAGATGCTCGATGCGATCGCGCAGGGCCGCGAAAGCCGCCTTTCGGGGGCCTATGCGCTGCACCTGACCGAGGTGACCTTGGCCATACAGGAAGGAGCCGTGCGCGAGATGACGACGCGCTGCGACCCGATGGAGCCGATGCCTTGGGCGATGTGATCGCCATCACCGGCGCGACCGGGTTTCTGGGCCGGGCCGTGGTGGACCGTGCGCGGGCGGAGGGCCATCCGGTGCGCGCGATCCTGCGCGGCGCGGCCCCGACCGGCTGGGCCGCCGATCCCGGCATCGAGGTGGTCCGCGCCGACCTCGCGCGAAACATTCCCCCTCTCGACGGGGTCGGGGCCGTGATCCACGCGGCGGCGCGGCTGGAGGGCGACGACGCGGCGCAGATGCGCAACACCGTGGCCCCGAGCGCTGCACTGCTGGAGCAGGCCGCGCAGGCCGGGACGCGGCTGGTGCTGGTCGGCTCGATCTCGGTGCTGGGAACCGACGCTCTCGCGCCCTTCGATCTCGTGGACGAAACCACGCCAACGGAGCCGCGCCCCGAGGCGCGTGATGCCTATGCCCGCGCCAAGATCGCGCAGGAGCGCGATGCGCGTAAGATATCCGCGCGCCACGGCGTGCCGCTGCGGATCGTGCGGCCCGGCGCGATCTTCGGGCCGGGACGGCTGTGGAACGGGCATATGGGCCTCTCGCTCGGACCGCTGACCTTCGGACCGCGCCACGCGGGCGAGTTGCCGCTCTGCTGGCTGCCGCATGCGGCGCAGATCCTCGTGCTCGCCGCGACGAGGCCGCAGACGGAGGCGGTCGAGGTGATCCACGCTCTCGACGACGACCGGCCCGACCGGGCGCGCTATCTTACGGCGCTGGGCCGGCGCGGCCTGCCGTTGGACTGGCGCGGCTTCGACGCGGCCGCCGGACTGCTGACGCCGCTCGGACCCCGCCTGCCCGGCCTGCTGCGCCGCGAGACCCTGCGCGCCCGGCTGATGCCGCTGCGCTATGCCAACGCCCGCGCCCATGCGCTGGGCTTTCGGGCCGAAGCCGGGTTCGAGGCGGCGATGGCGGCTGCGCGGGGCGCGGCATGAGCGCGCCCGGCCCGGTGATGTGGCTTACCGGCGAATACCCCCGCGCCACCGACACCTTCATCCAGCGCGAGGTGGCAGCGCTGCGCGCGCTGGGCGTGACGGTCGAGACCGCCTCGGTGCGGCGCACCGACCCGTCGCACCATGTCGGCCCCGAGCAGCGCGCCGAGGCCGCCGCCACCTTCCACCTTCTGGAGACCGCGCTCCACCCGTGGCGCATGACCTGTGCCAAACTCTCGGCGCTGCGCCATCCGCACCGCTTCGCCCGCGCGCTGGCGCTGGCGTGGCGCACGGCTCCCAAGGGCCTGAGGGGCCGCATCTACAACCTTGTCTATTTCGGCGAGGCGCTGGTGCTGGCGCATCGGATGAAGGCGCGCGGCATCACCCATCTTCACAACCACATCGCCAAGTCGTCGGGCACGGTCGCGATGCTCGCCGCCGAGATCGCGGACCTGCCGCACAGCTTCACCCTGCACGGCCCCGACATCTTCTTCGCGCCCGAGCATTGGGCCTTGGGCGAAAAGATCGCCCGCGCCAGCTTCGTCGCCTGCATCTCGGATTTCGCGCGATCGCAGGCGATGCTGTTCTCGGACCCCGCGCATTGGCACAAGCTGCACGTGGTGCATTGCGGTGTCGATCCCGCGCTCTATGCCAAGGCCCGGTCCACGCCCGACGACCGGCTGCTTTTCGTGGGACGCCTTTCGGCGGTCAAGGGCGTGGCCGTGCTGTTGCACGCGCTGGCGCAGGCGCGCGCGACGCGCCCCGCCCTCGGCCTCGACCTGATCGGCGACGGCGAGGCGCGTGGCGCGCTCGAGGCGCTGGCGCGCGACCTCGGCCTTGCCGACGCGGTGCGGTTTCACGGCTATCGGGGTCAGGCCGAGGTGGCACGGATGCTCAAGGAAACCGGCATTCTGGTGCTGCCCTCCTTTGCCGAAGGCGTGCCGGTGGTGTTGATGGAGGCGATGGCGGCGGCCCGGCCGGTGATCGCCACGCGGGTCGGCGGCGTGGCCGAACTGGTCGAGCACGAACGGTCGGGCCTCTTGGTACCGCCGGGGGCCGAAGCCCCGCTGGCAGAGGCGATCGCGGCGCTTGCGGGTGACGCGACGCGGCGCGCGCAGATGGGGGCGCAGGGCCGCGCGATGGTGATCGCGCAGTTCGACGTGAAACTGGAGGCCAGACGGATGCTCACCTTGCTGCGACACGGCTCCGGCGGGCCGATCCGCCCCGAGCCCGCCGCATGAGCGCGCGGATCGGCGTCGTCGCCATCGGCCGCAATGAAGGTGCGCGGCTGGCGCAATGCCTGGCCTCGCTCGAAGGCTCGGGCGCGCGCGTCGTCTATGTCGATTCGGGTTCGACCGATGACAGCCTCGCCATCGCGCGCGCCGCGGACGCCGAGATCGTCAAGCTGGACACCGACGCCCCCTTCACCGCCGCGCGGGCCCGCAATGCGGGGTTCGCGGCCCTGAAGAAGGCGGGCCTGCCCGACATGGTGCAGTTCATCGACGGAGATTGCGCGCTCGAACCCTGCTGGCTCGATGCCGGGGCGGCGGCGTTGACCGCCGATCCCGGCATCGGCATCGTTACCGGCTGGCGCACCGAAACTGCGCCGGAGGCCACGCTTTACAACGCCATGGCCGAATGGGAGTGGCACCGGCCGCCGGGCGACATCGCGGCCTGCGGCGGTGATATGATGCTGCGGGCTGCGCAATTCGACGCCTTGGACGGCTTCGACGGGGCGATCATCTGCTCGGAGGACGAGGATCTTTGCCTGCGGATGCGCGCCGCCGGCCTGCGGGTGCACCGTCTGCCGCGCGCCATGACCCGCCATGACATCGCGATGACCCGTCTGGACCAATGGTGGCGGCGTTCGGTCCGCGCGGGGCATGGCTTTGCCGAGGTGGGCGACCGTCACCCCGGCCATTTCGCAGGCGAACGGCGCCGGGTCCGGCTCTGGGGCATGGCGCTGCCGATCGGGGCGATCCTGGGCGGGATCGCGCTTGGCCCCGCCCTGCCATCGGCAGTGGCGCTGCTCTACGGCGCAAGCTGGGCGCGCAGCGCGCGCCGCCTGCGCGGCGAGGGGCAGCCCGCGCGACGGGCGGCGGGTCTGGCGGCGCTGCTGACCTTGTCCAAGCTGCCCAACGCTCAAGGCATGATCACCTATCGCCTGCGCCGCCTGCGCCGCCGTGAGATGCGGCTGATCGAGTACAAGTGACGCCCGGCTCGGAAGGGCTGCGATCGGGGCTTATTCTCGCCCCGCTTTCCGGGCTATCCTCGCCTTGATCGAGCGTGTGACGGGACGAGCGGAAATGAGCGAACGCAGCAGACGGGACGGGCGCAGACGCCTCGACGCGGGGGCCCGCGCCGCGATTCTCGACCGGGTCTCTGCGCTGGAGCCGCAGACCAAGGCCCCAGGCCCAGAAAAGGCCGGGCCCGATCAACGAACCGAGCAGACCCCTGAGCCCGTGCAGCCCGATTCCACGACCCGCGCGTTGCGCGCCGCCGTGCTCGGCAACGAAGAGGTGCTGCTGCCGCAGTTACACGATTTGTGGGGCAGCCTGCGGCGCGTCCCGGTCGACGAGGCGGCGCTCGAGAGCAACCTCGTCATCACGGCAAGCCGCCGCGACCCCGCCCATGCCGCCTTCGACCTGCTGCGCACGCGGCTGCTGCAGGCGCTCGACGAACATGGCTGGAAGCGGGTGGCGATCACCTCGCCCACGCGCGGCTGTGGCAAGACCTTCACCGCCGCCAACCTCGCCATAGCGCTGTCGCGCTACGAGAACCGGCGCACCGTACTGCTCGATCTCGACATGCGCGCGCCGGGCTTGGCGGAGGTGCTGGGCCTGACCGCCCCCGGCCCCATTTCCGACTGGATGCGCGGCGTCACGTCGAGCGGCACGCAGCTGCAGCGGGTCGGGCAGAACCTGCTCGGCATCGGCGGCCTCGCGGTCGGGCTCAACGACCGGGCCGAGACTTATCCCGCCGAGCTTCTGCAGGACCCCAAGGCCGGCATGGTTCTGGACCAGATGCAGGAGGAGCTGGCGCCCGACGCGGTGCTGTTCGACCTGCCCCCGGCACTGAACCACGACGATGTCACCGCATTTCGCGACCGCTACGACTGCGTGCTGATGGTGGTGGGCGGCGGGCGCAACAGCGCCGAGCAGATCCGCGAGGCCGTGCGCCGCATCGGCGACGACAAGCCGATCTTGGGAATGGTGCTCAATCGCGCCGAGGAAGAACGCGCCACGGGCACCGGCTGAATTCTTTGATCGAGGCGGGGCCGGCTTTTCGGCCGAACGTTCAGGTCAGGCGGCGGGCCGCCGCCAGAAGCCGCGCAACCGCCGCACCCGCTCCCACTGGCGCGAAAAGGTCTGTGCCTCGCGGCGTCGCGCCTGCCGCGCCCGACGGCGCGCCTGTCGACGGTCGATCTCGGGGATCACCACCACCGCGCGCACGCCCAAGGCTCTCTCGAGCTGCGCCGCGGTGCGGATTTGCGGGTTCACCACTTCGAGCGACAGCGCCAGAGCCAGCGCCGCAAGCAGCACGCCCAGCCCGCCCGCCGCCGCGATCTTGCTGCGCGATGACGAGGAGGCGTAATCGGGCGGTACCGCCTCTTCGAGGATCTCGAAACGCGTGGTCTCGTCACGGCTTTCGAGAAGCTGTGCCATCGCTGCCTCCGTGCGCCGGTCCGTCACCGCCGCCAGCGCCTGCTGAAGCTGATCGCGACGGCGCGCGAACTCGTTGTAGCGCCGCTCGGTCTCGGGCGCTGCGGCAAGCGCGGCCTCGATGCTCTGGATGTTATCGGAGATCAGCTGCCGCTGCTGTTCGAGCAGGGAGCGGCGCCGCGCCGTCTCGTCGTCGCGCAGTCTGTCCGAGCTGGTCTCGAAGGCGATGACCTGCTGTTCGAGGTCGATCCGCTGGGCCACGAGCCGGGACAGTTGATCGCGCTGCACCGCCACGCTGGAGGGGAGCGACTGGAAGTTCTCCTCCTGAAACCGCGCGAACTCGGCCTCCAAGGCGGACAGCTCGCCTTCAAGGCGCGACTCCTCGGCCTCGAAGAAGGCCAGCGTGCGTTCGGTGCGCCCCTCGCGGCGGCTATGCGCCGCCGTGACGATTTCGTCGAGAAGCGCGTTGGCGAGATCGGCGGCGACCTGCCGCTCACCGACCTCGACGGTGATCGACAGCCCCGACGGCACGGTTTCGGGCCGCCAGGCCAGCGCCGGATCGACCAGCTTGGTAATTTCGATCGCGTCACGCATCTGGGCCAGCCGTTCGGAGGGCGGCAATTCGGCAAACAGGCCGAACCTCTCGGCCAGCGCCAGAAGCCGGTCGCGCGCCATGATCTTCTGCTCGATCAGGTCGAGCTGCGTGTCCGCGATCGCGGCGGCGTCGCCGCCCGCGTCGACCAGCGGCGTCTCGATCTGGATCACCGCCGTCGCCTCGAAGGAGGGTGGCCGGGTCAGGGCGAACCACAGCACGAAGGGAATCCCGAGCGCGCAGACCAGCATGATGGCCCAAGCCCGGCGGCGCAGCGCCCCGCGCAGATCGCGCAGCGAGGAAAGATATTCCATCAACGACTCCCGTTGCGCGCCGGTGGCCGCCGCCATCCGCGCCGGTCCCATTGCCGCCACGCCCACGCCATAATCTAGCGCATCCCGGACCGGCTGACCATGCCGGTCGAGGCAGGCAACTCAGTGTTGCGCGGCTTGAAACCGGGACCGGTGGCGCAAGGGACGTCCGGCGCGTCGATCGCCACGACAAGACGCGCGCCGATAACGGCCCAGCGTCCACGCAGCACAGTGCCTACCGCATAGGGCCCGACGGTCTGCCGCAACCGAGCCGCGATGTCGTTCCCGGCAATTTCGATCCGCATGGCGTCGAACCCCAGCACGCGGCCTGTCGCAGGAAACTGCGCCTTGTAGGCGGCCTCCTTGGCGGCAAAAACCAGCCCGGCGACACGGCCCGGATCGAACCCCGGCACAGGCTGGCCAATCTCGTCCGCATCGGCGATCTCGTCCCAAATCGCGGACTCTAGCGGTGTCGCGGACGCGATGTCGATGCCGAGCGCCCTGCCGCCGCGGCGCACCGCCGCGACGGCGAGGGTCGCGTCATGGCTGATGCTGCCGGAGAGCCCATGGGGCCAGAGCGGCGACCGGTCGGGCCGCATGGGGATGGCGCAGGCAGGCAGGCCCAGCCTGTGCATCGCCCCGCGCGCCGCGTCGCGCCCGGCGGCGAACTCGGCGCGGCGCGCGGGAACGGCGCGCGCCATGGCCGGGCGCTCTACCGCCGCGAGCGGCCCGCCCTGCCCCACCCGCACCGCGCAGGCCGCCACGCCCGGCCCGCATAGCGCCTCGATCCGGGCCGATAACTCAGACATGGCCAGCGCGCCGGGCCCGCAGGGCGCGTCGGCGCGCCATGATCTCGTCGCGCTGCCCGGCGGCGGCAGGCGGCACCACGGGGGCTGGCCCCGACGCCGATTCCGGTCTCAGTTCGGTCTCGATCCGCCCCGCAAGGTCGGACAAGCGCGGCAAGCCGAAGATGTCCGCGATCTGCAGCCCCGCGACGCCGAGCCGGTCGCGGATCTCGCGATGGGCGCGCACCGCGAGGAGCGAGTGTCCGCCGAGATCGAAGAAGCTGTCATCCGGACCGATTTCCCGCGCACCCAGAAGCTCGCGCCAGATCGCCACGATGGCCGGTGCCACAGTCCCGGCCCCGGCCCTAGCCCCGGCGGGAACCACGGGGGCCGCCGGAGCGGGTTCGGCACGCGGGGCCATGACCGACGCGCCGCGCCGCACGGGCGGCGGCGGCATCGCCGCGCGGTCGGTCTTGCGGTTGGGGGTCAGCGGAAAGCGCGACAACGCGACGATCCGGGCGGGCACCATGATCGCGGGCAGCCGCGCCGACAGCGCCGCGCGCAGCGCCGCCTCGTCGATCGGGGCTTCGGTTTCGAGATAGGCCACGAGCCGCGCGTCGCCGGGATTGTCCTCGCGCCGCGTGACAACGCAAGGCCCGAGGCCCGACACCGCGTCGAGCGCCGCTTCGATCTCGCCCAGCTCGATCCGGTGGCCGCGCAGCTTCACCTGCCCGTCGGCGCGGCCGATGTATTCGAGCGTGCCATCCGCACGCCAGCGCGCGAGATCGCCGGTGCGGTAGATCCGCTCGCCTTGCCGGAATGGATCGGGGAGAAACCGCTCAGCCGTCATCACCGGCCGCGCCCAGTAGCCGCGCGCCACCCCTGCCCCGCCGATCCACAGCTCGCCCTCGGCCCCCACCGGAAGCGGCGTCATCGCATCGTCGAGCACATAGGTGCGGGTGTTGAGGATCGGCGTGCCGATCACCGACGCCGAGGTGTGAGACGTCACCGTCCGGGTGGTCGACCAGATCGTGGTCTCGGTCGGGCCGTACATGTTCTCGAGATGGCCGACACCGGCGGCGCGCAGATCCTCGGCCAGCGCGGCAGGCAGGGCCTCTCCGCCCAACATGAGCCGCGACAGCCCGCCCAACGCCTTGCGGCTGACCTCGTCGGCCACCAGCATCCGCGCCATCGAGGGGGTGCATTGCAGATGCGTCACGCCGTGGCGCAGGATCTGCGCCGCGATCGAGGCGTCATCCGCGGCGGGGGTGGCGGGGGCGACCGGCAGCGCATCGATCAGCGCCGCCAAGCGCGGCAGCCCCGCCAGCACCTGTTCGGGCGCGATGCCGAAATCGATCAGGCAGGCAATCTCGTCAGCCCCCGCCGCGCGCAGTTCCGCGAGCCGCGCCGCGCCGTCGTCGATCGTGCCGAAAAGGCCCTGCGCCTCGAAATACCGCTCGAAGGCGTGGTCGAGCACCGCCTCCATCTCCTCGGGGGTCAGCGCGTCGGGGTCGACCGCCCCCTCGGCGTCGCGCCCGAACGCGGGAAAGGCCGCCGCGTGATCGGCGATGAGGCCGGCGGCGGAGCGCAGATAGGCCTTCATCGGCCCGCGCGCGACCTCGCGCGCGACCTCGCGGCTCTCGTCGAGATAGGCGTGCAGCATCACCGTCACCCGGAACGCCGCCGGATCGTGCCCCGCCTCGACCAGCGCCGCGCGCCAATCGGCGATGCGGGCGCGCAGATCCTCGATGCTTTGCCCCAGAAGATGGGTCAGCACGTTGGCCCCGATGCGCCCCGCCTCGCGCCAGCTCTCGGGATTGCCCGCGACGGTGAGCCATAATGGCAGCTCCGCGCTCACCGGGCGGGGCCGTGTCATCACCTGCTGCAGGCTGCCATCGGCGCGCGGGAACGCCACGGCCTCGCCACGCCAGAGCCTGCGCACCGCGTCGATGCCGTCGCGCAGCGCGGCGCGGTTGTCGGGCGGCGCGTTTTCGGGGCGCAGCACGAAATCGTCCGGCTGCCAGCCCGCCGCCATCGCCAGCCCCGCGCGTCCGCCCGATAGCCGGTCGACCATGGCCCAATCCTCGGCGATGCGCGCCGGATGATGCAGCGGCGCGACGCAGCTTCCCGCCCGGATCGCCACGCGCGAGGTGACGGCGGCGATGGCGGCCCCGGTCACGGCCGGGTTGGGATAGGCCGCGCCGAAGCCGTGGAAATGCCGCTCGGGCGTCCAGACCGCCTCGAAGCCATGCGCATCGGCAAAGCGCGCGCCCTCTGTCAGCAGACGGTAATCGCCCGTGTCGCTGTCTTCGTGACCCCAGTAGAACAGGCTGAGCGAGGGGCCCGCCTCGGTTGCCTGCGCGCCCGAGGAGGTGAGCAGGCGCTCGGCCTCGCCTTGGATCACCACCGTCAGCCCGCGCGACAGGGTCCAGAACAGCTCGAGCACCGAGATGTCGAAGGAGATCGACGTTACCGCCAGCAGCACGTCGCCGGGGGCATGCGGCACCCGTGCATCCATCGCCGCGAAGAAGTTCATTACGTGGCGATGCTCGATCATCACCCCCTTGGGGCGGCCGGTCGAGCCCGAGGTGAAGATCAGATAGGCCAGATCCTCTGGCGCGGCGCGCGGGGCGAGAGGCGCAGGCGATGCGCGGGCGATGCGCGGATCGTCCAGCCGCATCACAGGTGCGTCCCCCGCCGGTCCCCCACCGTCGCTGATCACGAGGCTTGCGCCGCTGTCTTCGAGATAGAGCGCCAGCCGTTCCGGTGGATAGGACGGGTCGAGCGGCACATAGGCCGCGCCGGCCTTGAGCACCGCGAGGGCCGCGACCATCATGCCCGCCGAGCGGCGCAGATGCAGGCCCACGCGCTGACCCGGTCCGACACCCATTTCGCACAACACCCGCGCCATGCGGTTGGCACGGGCGTCAAGCTCGGCATGGCTCAGGCGCTCTTCGCCCCAGATCAGGGCGGTGGCGTCGGGGTCGCGCACGGCTCGGTGCGCGATGGCGGCGTCGATGGTGCCCTCGGGGATCGGGCCGTCCGTGGCGTTCCACGCTTCGACCACGAGATGCCGCTCGGCGGCGCCGAGCGCGGGAAGGTCCGACAGGGCCGTGCCGGGCCGCGCCGCATCGGCCTCAAGGAGGGCGTCGAGACGCTTCGCCAGAAGATCGAGTGCGCCGGGCATCAGCCCCGTAGGCGCGGCGATGAGCCGTCCGGCCTCGGGGTCGAGCGCGATCATGGCCCCTTCGGGACAGGCGGACCCCAGCGCCAGGGCAGGCATCGCGGGGGGTGCGGTCCCCAGCCGGGCGGGCAGATCGGCGGCAAAACCGCCCTGCTCCCGCAGCTTTGCGCAACGCGCGCCGATCCGGGTCGCCAGCGCCGCCAGATCCTCTTGCGGATCAGTCTTCACGCGCAGCGGCACCCAATCCGACAGATGCCCGGCCACGGGTTCGGCCTCGCGCGGCAGCATGAGGGCGATGTCGGTCACGCCAACCGCCAGACGCGCCGCCAGAAGCGCCCATGCGGCGATGCGGCGTTCGGGCGCGTATCCGGGCCTGAGGGCGCGGCTGTCGCCCGGGCCGTCAGGCCCGCCGCCTTGCGGCCCGGTCCCGCCGGTCAGCCCCACGAGCCGAACCGGCCGCAGCGTCTCGAGCAGGGATCGCCAAGCGGGCTCGGCGCGCGCCGTCTGCGCCATGCGCCGCGTCAGAGCGTCGGCCGCGCCGGTCTCTGGCAGCCGCGCTCCGGCCGCGGGCAGAGCTTCCGGCGGGCAGGCCGAGCCATCGGGACGGCGCAGGCCGGACAGGCGCAGCACCCCGTCTTCGAACACCAAGTCGATGGCCTCGGGCGACACCGCCCGCAACGTGCCCGGCGGCTTGGAGGACATCTCGGACGCCTGAGCCGCCTCCAGCGCGTCGGCCCGTGTCACCAGCACGGGGCCGCGCGGGCCCGCGATCTTGGGGCAGCACATCGGGTTGGGATGCGCCCCGTGATCAAGCGCGCGCACCAGCCGCAAGGCCGCCGCCATCATCCCGCGCCCGTCGATCAGCGCATCTGCCGGTGGCCGGTCGGCGGCGAAGTGGCATCGTCCGGGCCCACCCGTCTGCGGACGGCGGCGCAGCCCGCTTCGGAGTTGCTCGAACAGGTCGGGCAGGCTGTCGATCGCGGCGGCGAAGCACAGCGCGTTGAGGCCATGCGCGGTCGTCTCCGGCGGAATGTCGAACCCGCGCTGCACGAGAATGTCGCCCGCATCGACCTCGGGCGTCATCAGATGCCATGTCACGGCATGCCGGCGCGCCCCGTCGAGCAGCGCCCAGACTGGCGCGTTGCGTCCCGCCCGGTCGGGCAGCGGTCCGTCGTGGAAGTTGATTGCCCCGCGCGTGAACCGCCCCAGCAGGTCGGCGGGCAGCAGGTCGAGATTGCCCGCGCTGACGAGCCAGTCGATCCCACCGGGCAGGTCGGACAGCCGTTCAGACAGCTGTTCGGGTTCGAGCAGCGCGATGCCCTGTTCGGCGGCAAGCGCGCGCAACGGGGCAAAGCGGGTGACGACCAGCGACAGCCGCAGCCCCGCCTCCTGCGCCATGCGTGCCGCCTCGAGCGTCAGCGCGGTGTCGCCGATCAAGGCGAGCGTCACGCTCATGCCGTGTGGCCCTTGGGGCGGCGCGCCGGGCGCGATGGCCGGTACTGGCGCAGCTCGAAGCGCGCCATATCGCGCAGAAAGCGCGGCGGATCGCCCGGCGCGCGGCGCATGACGAGGCAGCGCAGCCGGTGCAGCCCGCCCGCCCCCATGTGCAGCGCCGTCGCCGTGACAGCACCCAGCGCGCCGTAATGCTTGCGGAAGTAGTGGCGGCGCGAGGCGTACCAGTAATCGGGCACGCGGCGCCATTCGCCCATGCCGGTCGAGACCGAACCGATGTGCTGCACCACGCTCTCCCGCACGAAATGCGTCTCGGACCCGGCCTGCCGGGCGCGGCGGCACAGGTCTGTTTCCTCGAAATAGAGAAAGAAGGTCTCGTCGAAGCCGCCGATCGCGTCGAGCAGTTCGCCTCGGATCATCAGGCTCGCCCCGATCACCCAATCGACCGGTCCCGTCCGGTCCGGCGTCTCCATCCAGACGCTGTGGTCCGACAGCAGCCGAGTCACCGGACCAAAGCGCATCGGCCCCTCGATCTCGGAGAGAAGCGACGGAAACCGGAAGGCCGCCATGTGCTCCGTCCCGTCGAGATCCTCGATCAGGCTTCCGGCGAGACCGGCAGCGGGATGCGCCTGCATATGCGCCAGAAGGGCCGTGATCGCGGTCCGTGCCGGAAAAGCGTCGGAGTTCAAAACATAGACGAAATCCGCGCGCTCGCCGCCCGGCAGCCCGGCCCGGATGCCCACGTTGTTGCCTGCGCCAAAGCCACCATTGTGCCCCGACTGCATCACCCGCACGCGCGGCGCCCAGCCCTGCGCCTTCACCGCCGCGCGCAGCATCGCCTCCGAGCCGTCGCCGGAATCATTGTCGACGATCACGATGCCGCCCTCGATGCCCTGCATCGCCGCGAGGGCGCTTTGGGTGGCGCGCAGCGTCATTTCCGGCGTGCGCCAGTTCAGGATCACCGTCAGCAGGCTGCTCATGCGTGTTCACTCCGCGGCATGAAGTTCCGTCGTCCCGACCCCGGCTTCGAACGCCTCGATCCGGGCCAGCATCCGCGCCGCCAGCGTCTCGGCCTCGAGGTTTTCCACCATGCTGATGTGATCGCCCGGCACCTCGACCACCTCCATGGCAGGAGCCCAAGCGCGCCAGCCATTGTCCTCGAACACGTAATGCCGATCCTCATTGACAAGCCGCCCGCTCGCAAGGCGCCAGCGCCCTTCGAGGGGCGGGCGGAACAGCGTCATCGGCCCTGACCAGCGGCGCAGGTCATAAGTGGCGCAGGCCGTGTAGAAGGCGGTTTCCATCACGATGTCCACCGGGTTCGCCGTCGGCTGCGCCGCGGCGCGGCCATAGCGGCGGCGGTCGATCTCCCAGCGCAGCCGCCGCTTGAGCCAGAGCAGCGGATAGCCCGGCCCGGCCCGGCGCAACTCGATCGCCTGTATCGCCAGCCGGTCGCGCCGGGTCAGCGCCGGACGCACCGGCAGCGGCGTGTCGAGCAGCATCAGGTTCGCCACCTTCTCCCCGGCCTGCGTGAGCTGCCGCGCCATTTCGAGTGCGATGAGCCCGCCGCCGGAATACCCCGCGAGCATCCAGGGCCCGCCCGGATGCACGCGGCGCATCTCGGCGAGATTATCGCGCGCGGCCTCGTCGAAGCCTTGGTGCGGCGCCGCGCCACCCGCCAGCCCCCGCGCCTGAAGCCCCCAGACCGGCCGGTCGCGGCCGAGATGCCCGGCCAGATGGCGCAGGTTCATGACATTGCCGAACATGCCCGCCGCGATGAAGAGCGGCGTCGCCGCGCCCCCGACGCTTAGTGGCACGAGATGCACCGGTTCGTCACCGGTGGAACCGAGATGGGGCGCGTTCTGCTCGGAGGGCGTCTTCGGCGGCGGCGCGGAGCCCCCTGCGGGGGGGTTCGCGTCTAGCCGCGCCGCGAGGCTGCGGATCGTCGGCCGTTCGAACAGGACCGAGATCGGCAGCGCCGTGCCGGTTTCGCGACGGATCGCCGCGAAGAGCCGCAACGCGATCAGCGAATGCCCCCCGAGATCGAAGAAGCTGTCGTCGGGTCCGACCCCTTCGACACCGAGCAGCGCGGTCCATTGCCCGGCAAGCCAGGCCTCTGTCGCGGTCTCGAACCCTTCGGCGGGGGCCGCGGGCGTCGCTTCCACCGGGGCGGCGGGGCGGATCGCGGCGGCCGCGGCAATCAGGTCGGGCAGCGGCTGCGCCGTCATCGCGACCTGCGGCAGGCCCGCCCCCATCGCGGCGAGAAAGGCGGCCCCACCCTCAGTACGGCGAATGCCGTGACGGCGCGTCTCCCGGAGCAGTGCCTGTTGCGCGGTGGCGGGCGGGCCCTCCTGCCCGGTCCCGCGCGGGGGCGCGCTGAACGCCATACCCTGCGGCAGGCGGCGCAGCTCGAAACCCGAGACCTCGACACAGACTTGACCCTTGGGCGAGCAGAGTACCAGATCGAACCAAGCGACCCCTTTCTGCTGCCGCACGAGCCGCGCATGGCTCAGGATCTCGGAGGGCAGAGGCGCATGAATCCGCAGCTCCGCATAGCCTGCGGGCACCCACAGGTGGACCGGGTCGTATCCCTCGATCAAGCCGATGGCCCAGCCCGTGGCGATGTCGAGTAACCCGGGATGCAGCACAAGGCCGCCCTGCGCGCCGGCGGGCAGGCGCAGCCGAGCCAGACCCTCACCCGCCCCCTGTCGGCTTTCGCCGGTCACCTGCCATTGCGCACCGAAATCGAGATGCGCGGCCTGCGGCAACACCAGCGGCACAGGCGCTGGCAGCCGGGCCATGAGGCCTTGCGGGTCGAATGGCGGGGCCGCCAAGGGGGCGGAGCCGAGGCGACAGGTCGAGACAGGCGCGAAACCCGCGCCCGGCGGCGCGGCTTCGATCTCCACCGGACCGAAGGGCGTACCCGACCCCAGCCGCGCCCGCACACGGGTCGTGCCGCCATCGGGGGTATGCAGCGGCGCGAGAAAACGCAGATCGTGCAGCGTGAACGGCACGAAGCCGTTCGGCCCGGCGATCTCGGCCATCATCTCGGCCATCATCTCGGCATAGCCTGTGCCGGGCAGCAGCGCATCGCCCGCCCGCGTGCGGTGCTGGTCGAGAAACCAGCGCCCGTCGGGGGACCAGCGGGCGGTGAAGAGCGCCGCTTCGTCGGTAGCGCCGTCTTGGGAGCGTCGATCGAGCATCGGCAGCGACAGCTCGGTGCCCTGCCCCTCTGCTTCCTCGGCTTCGTCGCCCTCCGTCGAGGCCGCCATGCCGGTGTTCGACCAGATGCCCCAGTCGATCGCCACCACCCGCGTGGCCCCGCCCTTGCGCGACCATGCATAGGCGTCGAGCGCCGCGTTGGCGGCGACGTAATCGGCCTGCCCCGCGGGGGTGGTCCAGCCCGAACTTGACGCGCAAAGCGCCATCCAATCGAGCCGCCCGTCGGGGAATAGCGCGTCGAGCACCATCAGGCCGCGCAGCTTGGGCGCGATCACCGCCTCGGCGGCGCGCGGATCGCGGCCCAGCACCGGCGCGTCGTAGAGCCGTCCGGCGGCATGGATCACGCCGCTGAGCGGACCGAGTTCGGCCTCGGCGGCGGCGACGGCATCGCGCATCCGGTCAGGGTCGGTCACATCGGTGCGCAGCACCATGACCCGCCCCCCCAGAGCCTCGAGCCGCAACAACGCGCGCAGCACCGGCAGGGACCCGCCCTCGCCACCGGCGGCGACGAGGCCCGGCCAGTCGGCACGCGGCGGCAGAGCCCGGCGCGAGACCAGCGCCACCGCGGCGCCCCAGTCGCGGATCAGGGTTTCGGCCAGCGTCAGGCCGATGCCGCCAAGACCCCCGGTGATCAGGACCGGCCCGCCCCGGCGCAGCGGCAGGTCCGGCGCGGTGGGAAGCGACGCGCGCCGCACGCCGCGCTGACGCCGCACCCCGTCGCGCCACGCCACGGGCACGGGATCGGGTGGCGAAAGCGCCTCTTCCAGAACCGCCTCGACCTGCGCGGCGCGGCCGGCGCGGCGCGGCGCGGCGAGGTCGAGCCGCGATAGGCCGATGCCGGGCAGCTCGCGCGGGATCACCATGGCCGGTCCGTCAAGCGTCGCCTTGGCCGGATCGGGCCGGTCCTTCGGTTGCACTGCATGGGCCTCGCTGCTCACCGCCAGAAGCCGCAGCGGCCGGTCGCCCTGCGCCGCGTGCCAGCCGCGCGCCAGATGCATGATGCTGTGATAGCCGCGATCGAGCATCGCTTGCAGGTGATGCGCCGCCTGCGCCTCTCTGGCGGCGGTCACGGTCCACAGATGGATCGCGCGCTCGGGCAGCAGATCGGCCTCGGCCAACTGTTCCAGCAGCCATGCATGAGCCGCCTCGCCCGCCTCGGGCCGGATGGTCCAGTCCGCCGGGCCGGTCTGCGCCTCGCGCGGGCCGGGGGTCACGGTGGCCACGGCATGGCCCGCCGCGCGCAGGCGCGCCACCAGCGCGGTCCCGAGCCCCATCGCGTCGCGGAATACGAGCCAGGTTCCGTCGGGCTGCGCCGCGAGATCGCCTCCGGCCTCGAACGTCCCTTCGGGATAGCGGCGTGGCCAGTCGGGCCGCCAGGCCCAGCGCGCGATGTCCGCCTCGCGCTCGGGCGGAGCGAGCAGGGCCGGATCGGCGGCGCGGCGAGGGGGAGGGGCGATGAAATGGCGCGACTCCTCAAAAACCGTTCCCGGCAGCGGCACCTTGCGGCGACCTGCCCCCGAGAGCTGCGCCTCGTCGAACCGCCCGCCCATGGCCCAGAGCCGTCCGAGCGCCATGATCATGTGCCGGTCGTCGTCGTTCGGATCGGCTGCGGGCCGCAACCCCGCCAGAGACCGGCCCGGTCCGATGCCGGGCTGCTGCGTCGCAAAGGAACCGAGACTGGTGCCCGGTCCCATCTCCACGAAGATCCGCGCCCCCGCCCCGAGCCCATGCAGCGCCGCATCGAAATCGACCGTATGGCGCAGATGCCCGGCCCAGTAGCCCGGATCGGTGGCCTCGGCGGCGCTCAATTCGTGGCCGCTACGGCTCGACACCACCGGGATCCGTGGCGGTGACAGGCGAAGGTCTTGCAGATGCGCCAGAAAGCGCGGCAGGATCGGATCGAGCAGGCGGCTATGCGCGGCGACCTCTATCGGAATGCGGCGGCTGTCGATGCCGCGCGCGGCGAGACGCTCGGCCAGCGCCTCGACCGCCTCGACCGGGCCGGAGGCGACGCAGAGTTCGGGCGCGTTGATCGCCGCGAGGTTGAGATCTCGGCCCAATTCGGCGCGCAGCGCATCGGCGGGCATCCCCACCGAAAGCATCGCACCGGGCGCGGTCTGCTCGAACAATTCGCCGCGCAACCGCACCAGCCCGAGCGCGTCCTCGAAGGACATGATCCCCGCCAGCACCGCGGCGGCGTTCTCGCCCATCGAATGCCCGATTAGCCGCGCGGGCCGCACGCCCCAGCCGATCCAGAGCTGCGCCAACGCATGCTCGATGATCAGCAGAAGGGGCAACTGCAGCGAGGGGCGGCGCAGTTTCGCGGCCGCGTCCGCCTCGTCCTCCGGTGCCGGGCTCCAGAGGGCGCGCAGCTTCTTTCCGGCGACCCCCATCGCGGCAAAGCCGTGGTCGATCCAGTCGCGGAACACGGGCTCGGTCTCGTAGAGATCGCGGCCCATGCCGGGCTGTTGCGCGCCGCCGCCCGGAAACAGGAACACCACCTCGGGGTCGCGCTGGGCCTGAAGCGTGGCGACGCGGCACGGGTCATACCCATCGAGCAGATCGGCGGCCTCGGCATGGCTTTCGGCCAGAAGCACCCGGCGATGCGGCTGGGCGCGGCGGCCTTGGGCCAGCGTATAAGCGATGTCGGCGAGCGGCACCTCCGGATGCGACCGCAGATGGGCGGCAAGAGCGGCGGCATTGGCGTCGAGAGCGGCGCGCGAGCGGCCCGAGACCCGGACCATCTCGAACGGCCAGTCGGCTTCGGCGACGTCGCGCGCGGGGGTCTCCTCGAGCACCGCATGGGCGTTGGTGCCGCCGACCCCGAGCGAGTTCACCCCGGCGCGCCGCGGCGTGGACCCATGTGGCCAGGGCGCTGTGGTCGCGGCGACATCGAAAGGCGATCCCTCGAACGCGATCGCCGGGTTCGGGGCCTCGAAGCCGGGTGTGCCGGGGATCGTGCGGTGGTGCAGCGCCAGCGCCGCCTTGATCAGCGAGGCGGCGCCCGCGGCGGTATCGGTGTGACCGATGCCGGTCTTGACCGATCCGATCCGGCAGAACCCCCGCGCCTGCGTGGTCTCGCGGAAGGCGCGGGTCAGGGCCGCGACCTCGATCGGGTCGCCCAGCGCGGTGCCGGTGCCGTGGCATTCGACGAAACCGACGCTCTCGGCCCCGACGCCGGCCATGCGCAGCGCCGATGCCACCGCCGCGGCCTGCCCCTCGACCGATGGGGCCAGATAGCTCGCCTTGCGCGCGCCGTCATTGTTGATCGCCGTGCCGCGGATCACCGCCCAGACGTGATCCCCCGCAGCCAGCGCATCCTCGAGCCGCCGCAGCACCACCGCGGCGGCGCCCGAGCCGAACACCGTGCCGCCGGCGCGATGATCGAAGGCGCGGCACATGCCGTCACGCGCGAGGATCTCGCCCTCGCGCCACGCATAGCCCTGCCCCTGCGGCTGTTCGATGGTGGCACCCCCCGCGAGCGCCATGTCGCAATCGCCGGTCAGCAGCGCCTGCACCGCCATGTGCACCGCCACGAGGGAGGTCGAGCAGGCGGTCTGCACCGAGATCGCGGGGCCGGTGAGGTCGAGCATGTGGCTCAGCCGCGTGGCGAGGAAATCCTTGTCGTTGCCGGTGTGGCGCAGCAGGAAGGCACCGGTCTCCTCGACCAGCCCGGCATGCCCCATCAGGTTGCGCATGTAGTAGTCATTGGGTCCGCAACCGGCATAGACCCCGATGGCACCATCGAAGCTCTCGGGCAGATGGCCCGCGTTTTCGAAGGCGCCCCATGCCGCGCGGATGAAGCGGCGATGCTGGGGGTCCATGATCGCCGCGTCCTTGGGCGTCAGTCCGAAGAACCCCGCGTCGAACAGGTCGTGACCCTGGAGCGGCGCGCCGTAAGGCACGTAGTCGGGCCTGCGCGCGAGATCCTCGGGCACGCCGGCGCGCGTCAGCTCTTCGGGCGTCAGGCGACGGATCGCCGTGCGCCCTTCGGACAGCATGGCCCAAAAGGCGTCGAGGTCGGGCGCACCGGGAAGGTCCACCGCCATGCCGACGATGGCGATATCGCCTGCCCCAAGCTCGCTTGGCCCTGTCATGACGCCCCCTGCCTGCCTCGCACCGCCCTTCATAGTAACCGGGGAATGCGGCGGTTTTTCGGCCCCGGCCCGGCACTGCTGCAACACGATCAACCCGGTCCGATGGCCCCGAGCATCATCAGCGCGGACCAGTTCATAGCCAGACAGGTCGCCGTGACAAGGAGCCCCGCGCCCGCGAACACGAGATCGTGCAAGGGGTCCCATGCCCTTTCGCGCCGCGCGACCACGATGAGGATCGGATACGCCAGCAGCTGCGCCACCCCCTGCCCCAGTATCCCCCCCAGCAGCCCACCCCAAGCAAGCCCGAGCGCGAGCCCCGCCACCGTGAGCGCCGCGCGGGAAGCTTGAAGCGCGAAGAAGTTGCGCGCGCGCCCGGAGGCCAGCACGGCCTGATCGTAGGTCAACCCGATCAGCACCGGGATCTGCAGCACTGTGACCAGCACCACCACGCCGCCCGCCGCCGCGTAGCGACCGTCATACATGATGCCAATGAGCCAGTCGCCCATGAGCCCCAGCGCCGCCGTTGCCGCCAGCAGCCCCGACGTGGCCAGCAACCGCAGCCGCCGCAGACGGACGAAATTGGCCCGGCTTTCGAAGGGCGGGCTGTCGCGATAGACCGGGATCAGCACCCGGCGCGTTACCATCTGGCCCAGCATAATCGGGAATGTCGCGAGGAACAGGCCGATGTTGTAGACCCCGAAATCCGACATCGACAGGTAGCCGCCGATCAGCAGCCGGTCGCTCTGGCCCGCGGCAAAGCCCGCGACCGTGGACAGGAAGATCCATTTGCCGAACTGCACTAGCTCGCGCGCGGCCTCGGGTTCGCAACGCGGCCGGTTGCGGTGCCCTGGCAGGAAGAGGTTGAGATAGACGAGCTGCGCCAGCGCCCCCAAGAGGCCCGACACCACGAGCGCCCAGATCGACCCCCAGGCCCAGGCCAGCGCCAGTCCGAAGACGAGCTGCGTGGCTTGGGTGCCGAGCTCGATCAGCGTGACGCGGCCCGCGCGCAGATGCCGATGCGCCGTCTCGAGCCGGGTCGGGTTGAACCCGTTGAGAACCAGCGAGAAGGCCGCCACCGACAGGTATTGCGTCAGCATAGGCTCATCGTACCAGACCGCCGCCGGCCCCGCGAGCGCCAGCGCCACGAGCCAGAGCCCGAAGCCCCGGCAGATCTGGATCGTCCAGGCGGTGTCGAGAAAGGCCGGATCGTCGCCGCGACGGCTTTGCATGATCGCGGGTGTGATGCCCACGTCGGAGAACATGTTGAGCCCCATCATCACGACCATGACGATGGCCATGACGCCGAAGGCCTCGGGAAACAGCAGCCGCGTCAGCAGCAGGTTCGAGCCGAGCCGCAGAACCTGGCTCATACCGAAGCCCGCGATGGTGATCCCGGCCGAGCGCAGCGCCCTGCTGCCGATCCCGTCGGACCGCAGCCGTCCCATCAGCGCCGCCGTCATCGGCCGCGGCTCCAGCTGTCGGGCGCGGGCCTCAACCTCACGCCCAGCGCCACGGTCCCGTAGACGGCGAACCCCAAAGGATCGCGCAGGGCCAGCCGCGCGGCACCGCGCGCGCCCAAGGGCGGCTTGCCCTCGCGCGCGAGCAGTTCGGGGTGCAGGCGCGCGATCTCGCGCATTCCGGCATCCTGCCGCCCGCGTACCCGCACCAGCGCCGCCAGCCCCTCGGCCACCGGCCAGTCATAGGGTTCCGGCACGGCGATCCGCTCCTGCGGGGCGAATTGCAGCCGCACGAAGCCGTCATCCGAGATGAGATCGGGAAACCGGCCCCAGCGGGCGCGGCCCGCCGGGTTCACCGCGAAGACGCCGCATCCCGGAACGCCATGGGTCATGAAGGGCAGCCGCGCCCAGAGCCGCGCATAGGCGCGCGCGACACCCCCCCGCCCGGTGATGCGGGGCCGTCCCCCGGCGTAGAGCGGCGCAGGCCCGTCGAGCGCGGCGTGCAGCCCGCCAAGCAGTCGCGGCGACACGGTGACATCGGCATCGAGGTAGACCCGGATCGCCTCTGACGGCAGATCCGCCTCCCCGGCGTTGAGCGCCGCGATCTTGGAGCCCTGCGCCAGCTCGATCACCCGCAGCGACCACCCCTTGCGCGCGAAGGCCTCTCCGAAGGCGCGGGCGCGGGCGGCCGTGGCGTCACGGCAGCCATTGGCGATGACGGTGACACCGACCGGCACCTGCTTTGACGTCGCACCCGTGGGGGTCAGGGCGACAAGCAGCGCGGAAAGGCAGCCGTCGATCAGAGCGGCCTCGTTGCTGGCGGGGATCAGGATCTGCATCGGCCTTGGCCCTGTCATCGAAGCGTCTCCGTCACGTTCAGGGCCCGGTCATCGGTGCCATAGGCGATTTCCTCGATACCGGCCAGCAGCAGCCGCGCGGCACCCGTGCCGATGGCGATCCGGTCGCCCTCAGGCACGATCGCCGCGCCGCGCAGCGCCTCGGGCAGCACCGCGCGGTCATGGCCCGGCCCGCCATCGACCCGGTCGCCGGGGCCGGCATGGATCTCGTCGTCACCGCCGCCGCCCAAGAGCAGATCCTCCTCCGGCGTACCCACCAACCGCTCGGCGGCCTCACCCCCCCCAAGGGTCACGCCGTCATCGAAGCTGCCCGGCGCACGGCGTTCCCAATCCGGCCCCGTCTCGTTGTAGCGCATCAGCGCATCCCAACGCGGCGTGGCGTCGTCGAGATGGCGCAGCGCGCCCCAGCTGCCCCAGCGCGAGGGGGCGGCGATGTCGAGATAGGCGGTGGCCTGCGTGCCGCCGACCCCGGCCCACCCGTCGAACAACGTCCCGACGATTTTGGCAACCTGCGGCGCATGCGACATTGTCGTGAGAAACCCGGTGATCGCCTCGTCCTCGCGCCCCGCCGCGCCCGCGACCATGTGCGGCCCGCCCTCATACATCACCAGCCGTAGCCCGTGCCGCGCCGCGACCCGCGCGTGATGCGGCCAGAGTCGATCGACCAGATCGGCGGCGTCGGCGCGCAGCGTCTCAAGCGCACGCTCCTCCGCCCGGCCCCGCGCGATGTCGCGGCGCAGCGCCTCCAGATTGTCGTCGCTGGCGACGTCGTGCCCGACATAGCCGGTCACCGCATAGGCATCGAAGCTCTCGGCCGGGGGCCGCGCGCCCCGCGCCACGGCGAGCGGTGCCTCGAGCGCGGCTGTCTCGAGGCCGGGCCAGTCGGTCTGCACCCCGATCACCCGCACCAGCCGCGTCCCGGCCTGCGCACCGAAGGTCTCGGCCCAGAGGTCGGCCACCTGCGCCGCGCGCAGCCCGGCGAACTGCATCCACGCATCCTCTGTCGCCGCATCGCCCCACAGCGCGCGGGCCTGCGCCTCGGCCCAGCGCGCCTGTTCGAAGCCGAAGTTCCACAGCTCGTTCGACCACTCCGCATGAACCCTGAGCCGCGGATCGAGCGTGTCGCGCATCAGTCTGGCAAAGCCGCGCACGTAATCATCCTCGGCCAGATGCGGCAGCGTCACCCAGGGATCGGCGCCGATCTCGTTCGAGAGCCGGGCGAGCACTTCGGCGGGAACGCCTTCGGTCCAGCGTTGATCGCCCTCGCGCGGCCTCTCGGACCAGCGCCGTGCCTCCGCGCCGTTGGTCTCCATCCAATCCATGAAGCGCAAGAGCCGCAGCCCAGAGACCCGCGCGAGCCAGTCGGGGTTGAACAGCGCCCCCGCGGCGGCATGCGGCAGGCGGTCCTCGCGCACCACGGTGATGTCGCGCAGCGGATCGGCAGGGTCGATTCCGGTGACGTCGATCTCCACCGCCCCGGGACCGGGGACATAATCGAAGCGAATCTCGCCGCGCGCGCGCGACACCTCGCGCCCGCGCCCGCCGACCGCGATCCGGCCGCTCCCGGCGTGGCGCAACACGTAGCGCCCGGCCAGCGAGATCGCGGCCTCGGGCTGATCGGTCAGGATCAGCGTGCCGACGCGATCGACCGCCTCGGGGAGCGACAGCAGGTGGCCGCCGGCATCGACATGGCCTTCGACCTGCAACGTCTCGGCCTCCACCCCACCCCAGCGGCCGGGCAGATGACCGATCCATGGGCGCGAGGTCTTCATCAGGTCGAGAAACGGCTGCTCGGTCGACCAGTCGGAGATGCCGGCGAGGTTCATCCCCAGCACCGGCGCGGCCCCGGCCGGACGGGACAAGGCCGACAAGAGTACGAGCATCAGCGCCAGAGCGAGGGGGCGCAGGCCGAGGGGGCGCACCGCCCAGCTCACAGCACCGTCCGAATTGGGGCCGTGTCCATGGCCGGCCCACCGCTCTGGCGGGAGCGTTCGAGACGCGCACCGCGCATCTCCGTCAGCCCAAGCACCGCCCCCGCCCCGAGGAAAGTCAGTGGCGTCAGCGTCGCGTTGGGCAGAAGATCGACGAGATTCATCCCGAGGATCACCGCCAGCGTCACGCTGACGGGGGCCGGTGGCGCGCGTCCGGAGCGGGACCACAAAAGCAACACCGGAAAGGCGAGCAGGCTGAATTCAGCGAGGAAACCGACCCAGCCGAAGGTGCCGATCACCACTAGCCAGCGCCCGTCGGTGACGGTCAGTTCGCGCCCGCTTTGCGGATCGTAGATCTGGTTGCGGCCCCAGATGCCCCAGCCGAAGACCGGCCGTTCCCAAGCCCGTTCGAGCAATACGTCCTCGTTGTCGAAGCGAAACCCCATCGACCGCGCCCGATCGGGATCGACATTTTCGGCCCAGGCGAGGATCGCGTCCTGCGGCACCAGCTCCGCCCCCTTGAGCAGCGGATAACCCAGCGCCAGCGCCGCCATCGCCGCCGCGCCGAACAGCTGCACCCGGCGCGGCGTCAGCGCCAGAACCGGCACCAGCACGAGGGTATAGAGCAGCGCGGCGAGGGACTTGCACAGGACCAGCACGACACCGAGCCCCGCCGTCACGGCCCAGAGCCCAACCGCCTCACGGCCGCGCGCTTGCCGCGCGAGGCCCGTGGCGGCGAGTACGGCCATTGCCACGAAGATCGCGACCCAGAGCCCGTGATAGAGGAACACGATGGGCCGAAAGCCGTCACCGCGCACCATCTGGCTAAAACTGTGCTGAAAATAGCCATAGACCCAGATGTTGATCTGCGGGCTGAGGCGGATCTCGATCAGGATCGGCAGGGTGTAGGCCAGCGCGCCCAGCACCATCGCCCAAAGCAAGAGCCGGTGATCGCGGGCCTCGCGCAAGAACACCCGCGCCAGCAGAAAAGGCGTCACGAGCAAAGCCTGCAGGATCACCAGCCCCGGCACCTCGGCCAGTCGCAGCGCCGGTAGCTGCCTTGGCCCGTATCGCAGCGCATCGTCGTTGCTGAGCACCGTCATCAGAGGCGACAGCAGGAACGCGACCAGTGCAATCCGTATCAGCGGGTGGCGCGGCACCAGCTCCGACAGGCGGACACGGCCCAGCGCCAGCGCCGCGAACAATACCGACAGGCTGGGGATCGTGTCCTTGTTGAGCGAGGGCAGAAGCGGCGGGTCGAATTCGGCGGGCAAAGGCGGCAGCAGCAGGTAACCCGCCAGCAGGCTGGCCAACAGCGCGCGCCCGGGGCTGAGCCGGCTGAACAGCGCGAGCGTGACCAGGGGCCAGATCAGCAGGGCGATCGAGGCGACGACGTTCGGCATGGAGGCCCCGTTCAGCGTTTCGCTTCGCACCCTGCCGCATTGAGGGGGCAAGGCGATGGCGGCCGGGTGGCGACGATCCGGCATGAACCGGATACCCCGTGTCGCGGCCTCCCGGCAAGTGAGCCCCGAGGCGTCAGGGTCAGAGCCCCGTGCCGCGCATCACCACCCGAAGCGTCCGGCCGAGCACCCGCAGATCGGTCAGCGGCGACAGCGCATGATAATAGCTGCGATCATAGGCGGCACGCTGCACGAAGCTCGCCTCGTTGCGCACCGATGTCTGCCAGAAACCGGTGATGCCGGGCCGCATCGCGTAATATTCGGCGCCGGGGTAATAGCTCCGTTGCGAGGGCAGGAAGGGTCGCGGCCCCACGAGGGTCATGTCGCCGAGCAGCACGTTGAAAAATTGCGGCAGTTCGTCGAGCGAGCTGCGACGCAGGGCACGGCCGACGCGCGTGATCCTCGGGTCGCGGCGCAGCTTCTGATGATGCTCCCATTCGGCCCGATCCGCCGGGTTCGTGGCGAGGTGCCGTTCAAGCACGGCCTCGGCGTCGGGCACCATGGTGCGGATCTTGAACATGGTGAAACTGCGCCCGCCCAAACCCACGCGGCGCTGCGAATAGAAGGGGCGGCCACCATCGACGGCGACGACGAGGGCGATCAGCAGCACGACGAGCGTGATCGGCAGGATCACGAGCGATGTGACCAGCAGGTCGACACCGCGCTTGGCATGGCGACGATAGAACCCGTTCCAGCGGATCGCTCCCTGCCCCCCCGGCATGGCGGCCGCGCGGTCCCGCGCCAGCGCGGGGCGGCGCGCCTCGCCGCGGCGGTCATCGACCTCGCCTTCGATCGCCATGGTTCTGATCATCGAATCCCCGTCCCTTTCGCGCATCGCGGTCACCCTGGCCACCGGTCCGGGCCGACCCCGTGAACTTCGCCTGAGAACAAACCTATCTCCCCCACCATTCCGGTCAAAGCGCGGTCCTCGACGCGCGCTCCGCGACAGCCCGTAAATCGCCGCAATTCCGCCGGATTTCGGGCCCCGAGGCAGCGCCGCCATTCACAAACACGTGCGAAAATCCGCCCGGGTTGCACATGGTCGAGCAACGGCAAGGTCAGTTGTGCCGCACTGGCACCGGTTCGGAAACCGTACATATGCCTAAGAGATCAATGCGCTCCGAATGCGCCACCCGGCGACGTGAATATGGGCAGCACGAGGGCAGACAGATGGTGATGCGGCGGCGGCATGATGGTCCAAGAGGCGGAACGGCGGAAAATCACCCGAATTTTGGCAACATTACCAGCGCAACTGGCGGATTGTTGGGAAAATTTGCGGAGCGCGGCGTAATTTGTGATTCGGCGTAATGAATTAAGGGGGCCTTGTTGCGTAAACGGACTGACGGGTTTCATCTTCGGAATGGCGTTGTTGCAGAACTCAGGCTTGAGTCGTATTTGCCCCTTTCCCCAATGAGGTCATCCCAGGCGAACGATCTCGGCGGTGCCGAGAGCTGAGAAGCGGTTCATGAGGGCGATGCGGATGTGGACTTCGGCGGTCTGGCGGTCGGGGTCTCTCGCGGCGATGCGCTCCCCGAAAGCCTTGAGGCATCGCATCTTGGCTTCGACACGGCTGCGGAGGTGGTAGCCGGTCCAGCGTTTCCAGAAGGCGCGTCCGAAGTGCCGTGTCGCCCGAAGGATCTCGT